>NZ_JBDSQY010000282.1:0-36598 GCF_039929585.1 Capsulimonas sp. | reverse complement strand
CCCAGAATTGGGAGAGGGGGCCGGGGGGTGAGGGCCTAACTTTTACATCTTCGGCGCGGCGGGCTTCTTGTCGCTGACTTTGCGCGTATAGCCCTTGACCGTGACGGTTTTGCCGCCCTTGGTTTTGCGCGTGTATCCCTTCACCGTGACGGTCTTCGGGGCAGCGGTGACAACCTTGGTCTTACGAGTGTACCCCTTGACCGCGATGACTTTGCCGTTCTTCAGCTTGCGATTGTAGCTCTTCACAGAGCTGGACGATACATGGGTGGTCGTGACTGGCGGCGGGGTGGGCTTTTGGGCGAATGCGGAAACGCCGACGGTGGCGATCAGGGCGACGAGCGCGGAAATTTTGGCGAATTTCATGAAGCGGTGTCCTTTGCTGGGAATACGCGCGGCGTTATCGCCGCACGAGGTTGTTACTCAAATCAGCGCAAGGATACGAGCATAAGTTCCGGCGCCGATAAGATCCAATTTTACCCAACTTCGACGGGCGCTTCTACAAGGGTCAAACTTCCCGCCCCCGCATCGAGCCGGGCGCGGCAGCCGATCGGCAGTGCGTAGTTTTCGGCGACGTGTCCAAACGGAAAGCCCATCACAGTCGGCTTGCCGAAAGGCTCTAAAATGTCTCCCCAGATTTGGCGCATCGAGAGGGTTTCCGAGTCATCCGTGTCCGTCGCTTCGCCGACAATAAACCCTGCGGCGGTTTCTAAAATGCCTGCTTCGCGCAGATGCACTAAATCGCGCTCGATCCCCCAGGGCTTTTCCCCAATATCTTCTATCAATAGCAATTTGCCTGCTGCATCGATCTGATACGGCGTGCCGAGCGTGGCGCGCACCAGAGACAGGCAGCCGCCGCACAGCGCTCCCTCGGCGACGCCCGGAACGAGCGTTTCGGCTCTTGGGCCGGGAACGAGACCGGCGGGCTCAGGGGATTGCAGTAAGGCGAGCAGCCATCGCAGCAGCGGCTCCGGGGTGCGCAGCGCAAGCTCAAACACCATCTGTCCGTGGATCGCAGGAACGTGAGCGCGCTGGGTCAATGGGATTTGTAGAGATGTGATATCCGAATAGCCAACGACAAGCTTGGGGGGCAGCGCGGCGAGAGCGAACCAGTCAAGATGCGGCCAGAGGCGCAGGGAGGCGGAGCCGCCCCGTGCACACCAGACGACATCAATCTCAGGGTCAGCGTAGGCGGCCATGAAATCGGCGGCCCTGGCTTCATCAATTCCAGCCACGTGTCCATGACGGTCTAAGGCGTGCGGCATAAGCCTTGGCAGAAAGCCATACGCTTCCAGCACAGCCATCCCCTTTTCGAGTCCCTCGGCGTCCGAAGGGCTCGCGGGGCTGACAACGCCAATTACGCCGCCCGGCGGCAGAGGACGCGGCTTGCGCAATATATTCCTCTCCCCTTAAATCCCCTCCCCAGCCACGTTTTCGCGGTGGGTGGGAATGATCGTGTCGGCGTTCAGCATTTCTTCGAACTCGTCGGCGAGGCTCTTCTCACGAACGCTGTTTTGCAGACGTGTGAGGATTCGCTCCGGGTGCAGGTCTTCCTCGGCCGTCTCGATCCGGCACTTCAAATCTTCGATCTCGTGCAGGGCGCGGCGAATGATCTCGCCCATCGGGTCCGCGTTGCCGAGCGCCTGATCCATGACTTGCGCGGTGGATCGCTCCGAGATATGCATTCCATCCTGGATCAGAATACGACCAGGAACGCCGACGACGCTGGTCTCCGGCGGCACGTCGCGCGTCACCACGGCGTTGGCGCCGATACGCGCTCCGTCGCCCACGGTGATGTTCCCCAGAACCTTGGCGCCCATCCCAAGCAGGACGTTGTTGCCGATGGTGGGGTGGCGCTTGGTCTTCTCCAGCGACGTTCCGCCGAGTGTGACCTGATGGTACATCAGCACATCGTCGCCGACCACCGCCGTTTCACCAATCACGACGCCCGCACCATGGTCGATAAAGAAGCGTTTGCCGATCGTCGCGCCCGGATGGATCTCGATATTGGTCAGAAAGCGGCTCCATTGCGAAATGGCGCGCGCCGGAAACCGCCAGCCCTTTTTGTAGAGCCGGTGCGAAATCCGGTGATAAAAAATCGCCCAGAAACCGGCGTAAGTCAGAACCTCGGCCAGCGACGTCGCCGCCGGATCCTTCAGCCGAATTGTTTGGATGTCTTCACGAAGATGACGAAACACGTCTTTGATGCTCCCATTCACACTCATAACCCAAGGTCAAGACGCTTAGTTCCGTATTTTACTCGTATTGAAAACATTTCGACCATGAAAACGCCAAAAATTTCCGGGCATTATTTTCATAAATTATTCATTTCATGGCGACATAGTGTGTGTCAGCTTCCGTATGGAGACGAAACTCTTGAATTTCCAATCAACTGCTTGACAAGCAGCCGGCAAAAAAGATATAGTCAATCAATTGCTTGATTGGAGTCGGAAATGCTGGATGAATGCTCGTGCTTAAAGGCGGCGTCTCAGGAATCGCGCGGCGACAAGCGCCGCCGTGAGCTGGTGAGCGCTGCATACCGCTTGATTGAGGAAAAGGGATTTGAGGGGCTGCGCGTGCGTGACGTGGCCGCCGCCGCCGGCGTGAATATTGCGACGCTGCACTACTATTTCCCGGATAAGGAAGACCTCATTCGAGGCGTCATCGAGCATATCGTGCAGGAGTTCATTTCCGACAACGCGCCCATTGTCCACAATACGCAAATGAGCGCGGCGGATCAGCTGCAGGCGGTGATCGCCAATCTTGAGAACAGAGTACGGGATCATGCGGGGATGTGCGTCGTTCTTAACGAGATCACCAGCCGCGCCCACCGCGACGCCTCGATCCATGAGACGCTGCTGGAAATGGAAGCCGGATGGCGGGCGCATTTGAGCGCCTTGATCGCCGCCGGCCATGCGGATGGAAGCATTCCGCCAAGCACGGATGCGGCGGGAACGGCGTCCATTTTGACGGCGATGATCCGAGGCCTGATCATTCAAGCCGTCTACCGTTTGGACAAGCCGGATTTTCAGACGATTGCGAAGCTTGTACGCGACTGGATCGGCGGAATGCGAAAATAATTTAGGGAGCGAGGAAGTGGCGCCTCTCTGGATTTTATGTAAGCTTGCTAGCAGCTTCGATGGCGCGAAGATTTATTTTTCATATCCATTGACAGAGTGTCATCGTTTGATCATAATACTATTCAGAAGTGTGTGATTTGTATGATTTTAGCGTCCAAGGATGAAATTTTGTATTATGAGCGATGAAAAGAGAAGGAAAGCGCACCGATTCGAAGAGCACTTTTACGGCTCCGCCACGGTCGGCGAGCGCG
The DNA here is from genome assembly GCF_039929585.1 of Capsulimonas sp. Taxonomy (NCBI): domain Bacteria; kingdom Bacillati; phylum Armatimonadota; class Armatimonadia; order Capsulimonadales; family Capsulimonadaceae; genus Capsulimonas; species Capsulimonas sp. The sequence continues at coordinate 33,270 of NZ_JBDSQY010000282.1, read as the reverse complement.
GCCAGATTGTTATACCGGCCGATGCGCGCAAAAGATTTCAGATTGAAACTGGCGATAAATTATTGATTATGGGCACTCCGGACGATAAAGGTCTGGTGCTCTGCAAAATCGACGATATCCGAGAGTTTATGACGATGTTTTTGGAGGGGCTCCAGAACATCGAAAAAGAATCGCATGAAAGCCCCCTAGAGGAGAAGGCCCCTTGACTCGTCCAACCATGATCCGCAGCGGACGGCGTATCGCCCCCGTCCTATCCATCGTTCTCAGCTCGCTCGCGGCGGGAGGAGGGCCAGCCTTCTCGCAGGCGGCGGACCAAGCCACGCCCAACGTGACGGCGCCCGCCGCTCCGGCGGTGACGCCGCCCACTCCCGCCGCTGCGCCGCTTCCCGAAACTGGGACGGCGCCGGCAAACGGCGTCAAGCCGCTGACGCTGGACGCAGCGGTCGCGCTGGCGCTGTCGAACAATTCGTCGGTGCTCCTGGCGAGAGAGCGTGTGAAGAAGGCGGCGGAGCAGATTACACAGGCGACGGCGCAGGCTTATCCCAACGTGCGAATTGACGTGGGCGACACCCTTTCCAGCACACGCGGCTACGGCAGCGGTGTCACCGGCGGCTCGAGTTCGGGCGTCACCCTGCCCGGCGGCGGCGTTATCCCGACCATTACCGACCAGGGCGGCGGCACGGTGCAGACATTTGTGGGCGGAGGAGGAGGCGGAAACTCCACCGGGACCGGCGCCGGCGGGTCTTCGACCACCACCAGCCCATCCGCGACAAGCCCATCCACTACAGGCGGCGGTACGGTCAACACCGGGGTAAGCGGCGGAGGAACGAGTGGCGGCGGGACAGGAACGGGTGCCGGCGGAACCTCCACCGGGACGGGAACCGGCGGAGCATCGTCGAACCTGCTGCAGAAGCTTTCGGACGAAACGAAATCCTCAGGCGCCGTGTCGCATGCGGATACTGGAACGGGAACGGGCAGCAACGCTTCCGGCGGCGGCAGCCAGGGCAATTACAATACTTACGGCGCGCGACTGACCGTCACGCAGGGCATTGATATCTTTCGGTTGGTCCCCGCCGCCGAGGACGTGCTGAAGCGGACACGAGACTTCTATCAAGTTGATCTCGACCGTGTGAGCAACGAAGTCGCGCTGTCGGTCAAGAACGCCTTCTTCACCCTGCTCCGCGACCAGGAAAGCGTGCGCGTGCAGCAGGAGCAGGTGACCGCCAATACGGAGAACGTCCGGATCGCGCAGGCAAAATTCGGCGCGGGAACGGTGGCGCAGTACGATGTCCTGACAGCGCAGACTACACTGTCCAGCGCCCAGCAGGCGCTTTACAAGGCGCAGAACCAGGTCAACATCGATCAGGCGAACTTGAACGCCGCGCTGGGTACTCCTGCGGATGCGGCGACCACAGTCGATACGGCGAGCCTGCCCGCGCCGACGGAAACGTTCAGCATTCCGGAAAGCACGGCGACGGCTTACGTGAAGCGTCCCGAGATGATTCAGGCGGACAACAATATCACAATCGCCGAAAAGCTCATCAAATTGGCGGGCGCCACCATGAAACCCTCACTGAGCCTGACGGGAAGCGCCGGTTACGCCGGAACGCCCGCGCCGGGCAGCAAGCGTGATACGTACAGCCTCGCCGCGAACCTGGGATTCCCACTCTACGACGGCGGCACCACAAAATCCAAGGTGCGCTCCGCCGAGATCGATTTGGACACACAGAAGATCACGAAGGCGCAGCTTCAGCAAAATGTGGCGATCGAAGTACGGCAGGCCATTCTGAATATCGAGAACGCAAAATCTCGCGTCGCATCCGCCACCCAGGGCGTCACGCAGGCCCGGGAAGCGGTGCGTCTGGCGAACGTCCGCTACCAGAACGGCATTAGCGCATTCATCGAAGTCACCAACGCCCAGGCGCAATTAGTGACGGCGGAAAACGACCAGGTGGGCGCATTTTACGACTATCAGACATCCCGGGCGCAGCTAATTCGCGCCATCGGCGGACGATAAACGCACGGACGATCAACGAGAGGATACACAGCACCATGCGAGCGACAGGAAGCCCGAACATGCGAAGAATAAGAATCCAAGCGGGGGTGATCGCATGCCTTCTCGCCGCCGGAGCCATGGGAGTGGCGGGCTGCGGCAAGAAGCCCGCGGCGGATGAGAGCGCAAAAAAAGGCGGGATCGGCGGCGAAAACGGCGCGATCCCGGTTGAGGCCGCCACCGTGCAGTACGGAACGATCTCGCAGACCGTGGCGGTCACGGGCAGCCTGGCTTCCCTGCAGGACGTCACGCTCTCGGCGAAGGCCAATGGCCGCGTCGATGCCGTCTATGCCCGCGAAGGCGATTTTGTGCGCAAAGGCCAGCTGATGGTCCGTCAGGATACGACGGATTTGGAAGCAAATGTCCGGCAGCAAGTGGCGAATGTGCAGTCGGCGCAGTCGAAAGTATCGCAGGCGCAGACCAATTACACCATTCAGGTGACGCAGGCCAAGCAAAACGTGCTTCAAGCGCGTGCGCAGCTTGCCGCCCAGCAGCAGACTTATCTTAAGACCCTGCGCGGTTCCCGCCCCCAGGAAGTACTTCAGTCTCAGAGTTCAGTCACGCTCGCCAAGGCGAACATGAACAATGCGCTGACCACGCTGAACCGCAACAAAAGTCTTTTCTCGCAGGGCGCCATTGCGAGAGCCGATCTGGACACCGCACAGACAACATACGAGGTCAATAAGGCGCAGTATGAGAACGCTGTCGCTTCCTTGAAACTGGTTCAGGAAGGCAGCCGGCAGGAAGACATTGCGGCTGCGCTGCAGCAAGTGCGCCAGCAGCAGAACAACGTGAACAATGCGATCGCCAACCAGCAGCTTGTGTCCGTCAAGCGCGACGACATCATCGCGGCGCAGGCCGGCGTGGCCCAGGCAAAGGCGACGCTCACGTTCAATCAAGTGCAGCTTCAGAATGCATCGATCTACGCGCCGATCGACGGCATTGTAGCCTCCCGCTCCACTGAGCCAGGTCAGATCGCCGCTCCCGGAACGGGCCTGATGCGGATCGTGAACGTCAAAACGGTTTACTACCAGCCGACGATCTCCGAAACGGACTTCAGCGACACGCACGTCGGAACCCCGGTAAACGTGACGGTCGATGCTTATCCCGGCAAAACATTCTCGGGCAAGGTTTCGGCGGTCTATCCCGCCGCCAGCGCCGGACAGCGCGGCTTTAGCCTGCGCGTCAACGTCCCCAATCCGGACAACACCCTGCGTCCCGGGATGTTCGCGCGTGGCCAGGTCGTCACTCATGTCGCCCGCAACGTGCCGATTGTGCCGACCACGTCACTTGTCGCGGACTCCGGCAGCGCCGTGGCCGCCAGCAGCGACGCCTCCGTCACCACCAGTTCGCTGACGCCCTCACAGCATGTCGTCGTCCTCGGACCGGGAAGCACGGCCGTGATCCGCAAGGTCACTGTCGGGATCATCACCCCGGATCGCGCGGAAATCACCGACGGCGTGAAAGCGGGCGAAAAGATCGTCACGGTGGGCCAGCAGAACCTCAAGGCCGGCGATAAGCTGGCGGTTTTGGACAAGGCCGAAGGAAACGGCGCGAAGATTTCTCAGCGGTAGGATTGGCGTCTCAATTGAGCAGCCCGGTTATGAAACCCGGGCCTGGGAGCCTTCGGCTAAGCGTCCGTGCCGGACGCAAATGCCGGTTATCGATCACAAAGACCTGTCCGTCCGGCACGGACGGTTAGTCGCGAAGCGACTCCCAGACGTGGGTTTCATACCCATGGGTCTTGATTGACAGCCTTGACGGAGAACAATTATGGGTGTTACCCGACTGGCGATTCATCGCCCTATCGCAATATTGATGCTGATTATCGCCCTGGTCGGCTTGGGCCTTCTCAGCTATTTCAAGCTTCCCGCGGAGCTTAATCCGAAAGTCGATTTTGGCGTCATTACCGTCTCGACCACTTATGCGGGCACCAGCCCGCAGGAGATGGAGACGCTGATTACCAAGCCGATCGAAGACTCCATCTCGGGGGTCAGCGGCCTGCGCGAAGTCACTTCCACGTCGCAGCAGGGCATTTCGACGATTACGTGCCAGCTTTACATTGGAACGGATCTGGACGCGACCGCAGCGGACTTGCGGCAAAAGATCGATGCGGTTCGCAAAGTTCTGCCGACCGAGGCGGACAGTCCCGTCATTCAAAAGCGAGACACCAGCGCCCAGCCGATCATGTATCTGGCGATGCGCGGCCCGCATTCTTCGCGCGATCTGCGTGTTCTTGCGGACAACGTCATTGTCGAGCGTCTTCAGCAGGCGCCGGATGTCGCGTCGATCAGCGTGTTCGGCGGCGACGTGCGTGAGATCCGTATCGGCGTTCAGCGCGATCGTCTCGCCGCGTACGGCGTGACCGTTTCGCAGCTCGCAAACGCAATTCAAGCCGCCAACGCCAACGTTGCGGCGGGTTACATTCAGAAGGGCAATCAGTACTACTCAATCCGGTTCCTAGGCCAGTTCGCGAGCGTCCCCGAGATTAAGAATTTGCAGCTGAGTTTCCCGGCGCAGGCCGGGACCGCAGCGGCGGGAACGAGCGGCGACGCCAACGGAAGCGCCACCACGCGCGTCGTTCGCCTATCCGACATCGCGACGATCTCGGACACCACGGCGGAGCGGACCCAGGAAAGCACCGTCGACGGCAGCGATACGGTTCTGCTGGCGATCCAAAAGACCAGTGACGGCAACACGCTGAAAGCCGTCAGCGGCATCAAGCAGCAGCTGAAGGAAGTTCAAAAGATCATCCCGAGCGATATCGAGTTCGTCACGACGGTCGATACCTCCAAGCAGGTCAACGAAAACCTCAACGACGTCGTCGTCTCCCTCACCCTCGGCGCCTTCCTGGCGATCCTGATCGTCTATCTGTTCCTGCACAATATCCGCGCAACGGCGATTGTGGCGCTTGCGATCCCTACGTGCGTCATCGCGACGTTCCTTCCGATCTCGGCGATGGGCTTTACGCTCAACTCCATGACCCTGCTGGGACTTTCGCTCGCAATCGGCGTTCTGGTGGACGACTCCATCGTCGTGCTGGAAAACATCGTCCGCCATCTGAGTATGGGCGAAGACCCGGTGACGGCGGCGATCCGAGGCAGATCCGAAATCGGTCTCGCCGCGCTGACCCTCACATCTGTCGACCTCGTTGTCTTCGTGCCGATCTCCTTCATGGGCGGCGTCATTGGCGAATTCTTCCGGTCCTTCGGCGCCGCGATCTCGATCTCTGTTCTGCTTTCGCTGCTCGTTTCGTTCACGCTGACCCCGATGCTGGCCTCGCGCTGGTTCAAGAAGGGCGAGGCGCTGGAATCCGACGGCAGCGGACAGGGCGGCTTCAAAGGGTGGTTCAACCGAGGCTACAAGAAAGTCGAACATCGCTACCAGCGGTTCCTGCGCGTTTGTCTGCGGCATCCCTGGATCGTCGTGGGGATCGGCACGGCGGCGCTGGTCGCCGTTCTGATGCTCGTGGCGCCGAAGCTTGGCTTCCGGTTCGCCCCGGGCCAGGACCAGAGCTTGGTCGCCGTCTCGGTCGAAGCTCCGGCGGGCGCATCCCTCGCTTACACCAAGCGTATTACGGATGAAGTCGAGCGCCGCATCAAGGCCGACGACTGGATGAAGGGCAAGATCAAATATATCCTGACCTCCGTCGGCCAGTCCAACTCGACGGGAAGCGGCAACACGGGCACCCAGTACGGCAATATGCAGGTATCGCTGTTCGATAAGGCGGCGCCGCTGGACAAGCTGCCGTTCGCGCACCATCCCGAGCCGCTGCGCGATGTGGAAGACTCCGCCGTGGCGGCGCACATCCGCGAACTGACCCGGGATATCCCCGGCGCCAATATTCAGGCCAATGAAGTCAACGGCTTCGGCGGCGGCGGCGCGCCGCTGAACATCCGCATTACCGGCGCGGACACCAACCAGCTTCTGGCGGCCACCGCAGCCGTCGAAGCGGAAGTGGCGAAAGGAAAAGGCGTCTACAACGTCGACTCTTCCTACAAGGCCAGTCAGCCGGAAGTACAGATCCGCCTCGACCGCGTCCGGGCGGCCAACTACGGGCTGGCGCTGGAAGATGTCTCCAACGCCGTTTCCGCGACCATTCAGGGCGATATCCGAGCGAAATACCGAGACCCGGCGGACAACGAACAGTACAATATCCGCGTCCAGCTTTCGGACCTTGACCGCAACAACGTTTACGATGTCGGTCAGATCCCCGTGGGTACGCAGAATGGGACAACCGTCAAGCTTTCGGATGTCGCGAACCTGACCTACGGCGTTGGCCCGACCCGTGTCGACCGTCTTAACCGCCTGCGAGAAATCTCCGTGACCGCGTTCCTGGCGTCAGGCACGCAGATCGGTAATGTCCAGCAGAAAGTCGATCCGGGCATCAAGAAGCTCTTCGCCACCGGCAAGTTCGGCGCGACTTCTTATGTATGGGGCGGCGAAGCGCAGTCACTCGCCGAGGAAGGTCCGTACCTGCTGACGGCGATCGCAATGGGCGTCGTTCTTTCGTATATGCTGATGGCGGCTCTGTTCAATAACGTGCTATATCCGCTGTCGGTTATGCTGACCCTGCCGCAGGCGCTGGTCGGCGCGCTGCTGATCCTGTTCCTAACGCATACGCCGCTATCGCTGATCGCCGCGATCGGCGTCATCATGCTCAACGGTTTGGCGGCGAAAAACGCTATTCTGATGGTGGACTACACGAATACGCTGCGCGGACGCGGATATAAAATCATCGACGCGCTGCTGACGGCGGCCCCCACCCGTCTGCGGCCAATTCTGATGACGAGCTCGGCGATCATCTTCGCTTCGCTCCCCACGGCCATGGCCCTGGGACGCGGCGCGGGCTTCCGCCAGCCGCTCGCCATCGTCGTTGTCGGCGGTGTGTTCGTCTCGACGATCCTGACCTTGATCGTCATTCCATGCACCTATCTGCTGTTCGACCGGTTCTCGGACTTCGTCAGCGGCGGATGGCGACGGCGGCGGAAGCCAACCGAAACATCGCCCACGCCCCCGCCGGCTCCGCCGACCAACGGACACAGCGGCGATGGAAACGGCAAGGCGAAGGACAGCAACGGCAATGGCCACACAGCCCTGTCGCCAACCGACACACCGCTTCTGAAAGAGAGGCCGGCGCCGCCGACCGCGTAAGTTCGAAGAATGGGACGGATCAACCAAAAGGGCCGGCGGTATTCACCGCCGGCCCTTTTCATGAGTATGTCCTTTGCCCCAAGCCTCATAAAAATCAGCGACTGTGGAAAATCGATCCGAAGGCTGGCCCGCGCAAGCCCGGACAATGACATCGTATGTCAAGTCCGATCCACGCCACGCAGGGCGATCCAACGTTCCATCGGACAAAAAGACCACGCCCGTACGACCGAGCGTGAATACAGTTGTGCGCTGATCGATTGTCGCACCAAGAACAGATTCTTCCGGCGCCATGAAGCGAGATGAGCCAAACATCTCTCCCATCTCGTTCACGAAAGCGCCCTTCTGGTACATATCCAGATCGACAATCCGAAGCTAGCGCAGCTTAAAATCATAGAGCAGGGAACCGTCGTAGAAATCCACTGCCACCCATCCCATTCGAGCAAAACGATCATGCGCGCGATAGATCGTCTCCAGCGCCCGCTCGATTTCCTCGGAGGGGAGGCGGCGAAACCGCTGAAACGCCGTGTCAGGATCGTTTCGGCGCTCTCGCGACTCGCCGAGAAGCTCGCCTTCCAGCCATTCGTAAAACAAGACCGGTCCCCAAGGGGAGGCGCTGATGGTGTGCTCCAGCCGTGGAAACGCCGGATCGGGACACTCTTCCCATAACTGCTTGGCGTTCCACAGGAGCGCCGTCCGTTGTCCATGGGCAATTGAGCAATCCCGATTGTCAAGAAGTCCCGCCGTCTTCACAAAATATCGCACGCCATCGATCTCAACGCCGAAAGAAATATTGCCCGAGTCCTGAGTCCGTTCGTCGAACCGAGCGAACACATGGCCGACACGCTCCAAGAAGCCCTCTGGCGTCTCATCGATCGCCGTCAATTCAGTAAACTGAAGCGTCATCGCTGTTTCCTCCGATTGCAGTCAAGGCTCCCATCATACCTGGAGAAACGATCTCCCCGAAAGCGGCGTCTTCACAAACTCGACCAAAATACATCCAGAAACTCCATTAACCATCCAAAACTAGTCACTTCGTCAATGTGAAGAGGTTTTTTCGGCATCCATATCGAATGTGATCGCAAGCGAAACATCGAAACCCGATCGGCAGACGTATTTCGCCATCACGTCAGCGTCACAATAAAAGGCAATTATGCTCCATCACCGCCGAAATTTTATCCAGGCCACGATTACGAAAATGTCCCGGTTGATCTTTGGAGTGACTCTGCTGAGTCTCTCCATGAGCGCCACCGCAGCGCCAGCCGATTCGCTGCGGTCGGGGTTTCTCAACCCGCCGAATTCCGCCAAACCGCAGACGTGGTGGCATTGGATGAATGGGAACATCAGCAAAGTGGGCATCACCGCCGACCTCGAATCCATGCACCGCGTGGGTATCAGCGAGGCAAACATCATCACCATCGGTTTCAACCTGACGCCTGCGGGTCAAGTCCCCGTGATGAGCCCTCAGTTTTTAGACATGGTGGAGTTCGCCGCTCAGGAAGCGGATCGCCTAGGAATGACACTCTGCATCAACAACTGTGCGGGGTGGTCAAGCAGCGGCGGTCCGTGGGTGACGCCGGAGCACGCGATGCAGGCGGTGACTACCAGCGAAGAAACCGTGCAAGGTCCCGTGCAGTTTTCGGGGAAGCTGAAGCAGCCGACGGCGTTCCCCGCTGGTGACGCCCCGTTTTATGGCGTCCCGCAGCCGCCCACGACCGATCAATCCTACCGAGATGTCGCCGTTCTTGCGTTCAAGGCTCCTGAGAACGCAATGATGGTGACGAACCACTTCTACACTAAGGCGGCTTTTCAGGATTTCCCGGAACTCGATCCGCTTGAGGTCGAAAAGGACGGACAAGTCGCCGCCGATCCCAGCCGCGTCGTGCATAAAGGTTCGATCGTAAATTTGACCGCATCGATGAAGCCCGACGGCTCACTGACGTGGAGCGTTCCCGAGGGCCGCTGGACGATCTTACGAGTCGGCTACATGCCAAACGGCGTTGTGAACAAGGCCGGCCCGCTCGAAGCCACGGGACCGGAATGCGACAAGCTCAGTCCCATGGGAATCGACGCCTCTTGGAACGGAATGATGCAGCCGATTATCGATCGCCTTGGGCCGCTCGCAGGCAAGGTCCTTGTCAACTGCCTCATCGACAGCTGGGAGGTTCGCGACCAAAACTGGACGCCGCGCATGATCGAAGACTTCAAGCGTCTGCGCGGGTATGACCCCACGCCTTATTTGCCCGTCATGACCGGCCGCGTTGTCGACAGCCCCGCGGTCTCCGAGCGCTTCCTGTGGGATGTGCGCCGGACCGTTTCGGATCTCTTCGCCCAGAACTACTACAAACACTTCACCGAGTTGTGCCACAAGCACGGTCTCAAATCCATGGTCCAGTCCTATAACGGTCCCTATGAGTCCCTCCAATGCGGCGCCGCCAGCGATATTCCCATGGGCGAATTCTGGGCCGGCGGGAATGGGATTGATAATTCCGTGAAGATGGCTTCCTCGATCGGCCACATCTACGGCCAGCCGATTGTCGCGGCGGAAAGCTTCACCGGCGGCGACGAGTATGGAAGGTGGCTGGACACACCCTATTCCCTGAAATCCGTCGGCGATCTCGCCTTTTGCCACGGAATTAACCGTATTGTTTTCCATGAGTTCGCGCATCAGCCCTGGCTCAACAGAAAACCCGGCATGACCATGGGGCCCTATGGAATCAACTTAGAACGCTCCAATACCTGGTTCGACATGAGCAAAGCGTGGATGCAGCATCTCACGCGCAGCCAGTTTCTTCTCCAGCAGGGTACGCCGGCTGCGGACGCCGCCTATTTCTGCGGCCAGAGCGCGCCCGTCGTGACCCGCGCGGGAACTCCAGCGCTTCCCGCAGGCTACGATTACGACGACATCAACGCCGATGTGCTGCTCACCCGCGCCCGCGTTGTCAATCATCGCATTGTGCTGGCGAGCGGCGCAAGCTACGCCGTATTGGTGCTCCCGACAAACGATATCAACATGACGCCGCAATTGCTTCAGAGTATCCAGAAATTGGTGCGCGCCGGCGCGACTGTTGTCGGCCCGCGTCCGCTGCATTCGCCTAGCCTCGCGGACTTTCCCAATTGCGATATGAAAGTGAAGCAGCTTGCCGATGAACTTTGGGGCAAATGCGACGGAACCAGCGTATTCGAGAATAGCTATGGCAAGGGCCGCATCATTTGGGGTAAGTCTCTGTCCGACGTTTTTGCGGCGCAGCAATTGAAACAGGATTTCGAGTTCGCGAGATCGGAAGCCGCCACGAAGCTGACATACTTCCATCGTGTCGCCGATAAAACGGACGTTTACTTTGTCTCGAACCAGCGGCAGCAGTTTGACGCCGTCGAATGCACGTTCCGCGTGACGGGGAAGATCCCCGAGCTCTGGCATCCCGACACCGGCGTCATTGAACCGGCGCCTCTCTGGAGCGAACAAGACGGCCGCACCAAGGTTCGGCTGAGCTTCGATCCTTCTGGCTCTACATTCGTCATTTTCCGCAGAGCGTCAGCCCCCGCAGATCATGTGATCGCAGCCAGCAGCACAATCGCTTCGGAATCCATGGCGACGCCGAATTGGGAAACCAGCGTTACGGAAAATGGTTCATCCATCGTGAAAGCATGGCAAAACGGTCAGGTCAAATTGCGCATGGCGAGCGGGCAGGCGCTGCAAGCATCCGCCAGCAATTTACCGGAGCCTCAGGAAATTGCCGGCGCCTGGAGCTTGAGTTTCCCGCCCAACTGGGGCGCACCGCCCTCGGTCACGCTGGATAAGCTCATTTCTTGGCCCGATCATACAAACAACGGCGTGCGCTATTTTTCTGGTACGGCCACTTACGAAAAGGAGATCGAGATTTCCGCCGAACGCCTGAGTGCGGGCCGTGAACTCTGGCTCGATCTCGGCGCAGTGAAAAACTTCGCCGAGGTTTCCATGAACGGACACGACCTGGGGGTAATATGGAAACCGCCGTTCCGCGTGAACATCACCAATGCCGCGAAACCAGGAACGAACCGCCTGATTGTCAAAGTCACCAACCTCTGGCCCAACCGACTGATCGGTGACGAGCAATTACCTCCAGACGCTGAGTGGAGCAACGGCGCGCTCAAGGCCTGGCCGCAATGGCTTCTGGACGGCAAGCCCAGCCCGACTGGCCGTCTGACGTTCACGACCTGGCATTACTGGACAAAAGATTCCAAATTGCTGGAATCGGGCCTGCTTGGCCCCGTCACTCTGCGGACAGCAGAAATCATTCCCACCAAATAAGGCGAGGCGTTCTCACGTATCTCCACGTGCGCCTGACTGGTCGAGCTTCTCCCGTCCGGGCGCTGTAACAAACAGCGCCCTGACGGTTCGGCGCTCTAAACCTCCGCTGGTTTCAGCCCCAATCGCTCCCGGTCGTCAATACGTCCCCATGCGGTATCGTAGGAGATATCGCCCCGACTGTATGCTTCCAGGATCGCGTCATCCATCGTGCGCATTCCCTGGTCTCGCCCCGCTTCCATCGCCAGCGTCAGATCCGTCGCACCATCACTGATTAGGGTGCGCACGCGATTATTCGAGAGCAAAATCTCATCGACCGGGACGCGGCCGCGCCCATTGGCGCGCGGCAGAAGCCGCTGGGAAATGACCGCCGTGACCGAGCGCGCCAGCATCCGGCGCATGGTGTCCTGCGCATCGGGGAACGATTCGATCAACCGCTGGACCGCTTCGGAGACGCTGACGGCGTGCATCGTCGCAAACACAAGATGTCCGGTCTCGGCCAGCGCCAGCGTGATCCGGACCGCCTCCGGGGTGCGCAGTTCGCCGATCAAGACGACATCCGGGTCGGCGCGCAGCACCGACAGCGCCCCCTGCTCGACGCTTTCCACACTGGAGCCGACTTCGCGCTGGCTCACCATACTCATTTTGCTTCTGTGAACGAACTCGACCGTGTCTTCGATTGTGATAATGCGTTCACACCGTTCCCGGTTGATCTCATCGATCATCGCGGCGACCGTGGTGGATTTGCCGCTCCCGGTCGGCCCCACCGTGAGAATAAGCCCCCGTTTTTGCGCGGTGAGGTCCCGGAATAACCCCGCGCCGTCGCCGAACAGTTCGGTCAGCGTGGGTATCTTCGTGGGGATTAGACGCAGTTCGGCGGCGGAGCCGGCGCGGTCCTGAAAAAAGCAGCATCGGAACAGATTGCCTTCCCATTCGATGCTCTTATTCACATCGCGGCCGCCGCGAAACGCCGTCAATTCGTCATCGCTCAGATACTCGGCGAACAGTCGGTCCACATCCTCCGACGCCAGCGTCGGAGGAACGTCGCCGCCTCCGACAAAGATCGGCGCAAGCGCCCCCCAGGTCCGCAGCGTGGGCGGCTGTCCGGCGGCGAGGTGCAGGTCCGAGGCTTGACGCCCCACAAATTCCGAAAGCAGATCGGCGAGTTCCATCGTCTTCTTCTCCTATTAAACAAGTTGAAACGGCGAGTGCGTTGATTTTCGAATGTAGGGCAGATCCAGCGCCGTGCTTCGGCCTGGAGACGGCGCGGCTTGTTTGAGCGCCTGCCGCAGCTGCGTCACTTCCTGAGAAAGCGCGCGCATTTCCTCGCGCATCAGACGCATCTCGGCGAGCAGCGACTGCGTTTGTATGTCGGGGGCGATTTGGGCCTGAACGTCCGGCCATACATCAAACTCTTCGGGCGGCGGCGGCGCGGCTTGGATCGCCCGATACTCCGTGGCAATTTGGGAGCATTCCCGGCAGGTTTCCAGATGTGCTTCACACACCTGACGCTCGGGCTGGGTCAATTCCCCATCCAGCATCGCCATCAAATTCGGCCGTATCGCGTCACAATCCATCATTCTTCTCCATTCATCCAGGGCCGCAGAGACTTCCGCAGCGATTCCATCGCCGCGTATTTGCGCGACGCCACGGTCCCATAAGGACAGCCGACGATCTCCGCGATCTCCCGATACGTAAAGCCTTCATATTCGCTCAGCACGACAATGGATCGCTGCTCCTCCGGCAGTTGGGCCAGTCCCCTGACCATGGCCTCCCGCAGTTCACACGTCTCAGCGACGGAATCGATTGTCAGATCTCCCGCCGATTCGCTGTCCAGAGGAACCGTCGGACGACTTCTTCGTTCTCGCAATGAGTCAATGCAGACGTTGCGCAGGATCTTTTGCAGATAAACGGAAAGGCTCGATTGCCTTCGATATCCGGCGCGGCTGCGCCAGATGCGAAGAAACGTTTCCTGCACGGCGTCCTGGGCGGCGCATCGGTCGCCAAGAATGGCGTACGCCGCCCGCCCGAGCCGCAGCTGATGCGCCTTGACGATCTGCTCGAACGCCGCCGCATCGCCCGCCACCACACGTTTCATCGCTGCTTCGTCGTCCAATTTCCACGCCTCCACTGTGAATAACGGGAATGGCGGGGATTTGATTCGCTGAATGGAAAATAATTATTAAGGCGAGAGAAATGAGGATTGACACGAACGCTCGTACGGTCCACAATACGTCATGGAGACACTCACAACTGAGGTTGAGGAGCGCCGGCGGCGCTGGCGTTTGCTGCTGGGCGGAGACGAGGCGGACGGCGTTGGGTGTTCGCTCAGCGACCGGGACGCCGCCATCGACCGCGCGCTGAGCGCGCTGTACGATCCGACGGCGCCGGGCGGTTTTTCGGCGAAGGGCGAGCGGCGCGGCGGGTCGGAGGGCAGCGCTCCGAATGTGGCGCGCTGGCTGGGCGATATCCGAAATTACTTCCCGTCCTCCGTCGTGCGTGTGATGCAGCAGGACGCGTTAGAACGGCTCAATCTCAAGCAAATGCTGCTGGAGCCGGAAATGCTTGCGGCGGTCGATCCCGACGTCCATCTGGTCGCCACCCTGATCGCTCTAAAGAATGTGATTCCCAGCCGTACTCGCGACACCGCCCGGCAAGTCGTGCGCCAGGTCGTGGAAGATCTGCAAAAGCGTCTTGCCAATCCCACCCGTCAGGCCATCCAGGGCAGTCTCAACAAAGCCGTGCGCAACACGCGCCCGCGCCATAACGAGATCGACTGGAACCGGACCATCCGCGCCAACCTTCGTCACTACCAGCCCGAATACAAAACGATCATTCCCGAAACGCGCATCGGCTACGGCCGCAAGCGCGCCGCCCTGCGCGACATCGTCTTGTGCATCGACCAGAGCGGCTCGATGGCGACTTCCGTTGTGTACGCCAGCGTCTTTGGCGCCGTGCTCGCCTCCCTGCCGGCCGTGGACACCCACATGATCGTCTTCGACACCAGCGTGGTGGACCTCACCGAAGAGCTGCACGATCCCGTCGAACTGCTCTTCGGCGCGCAGCTCGGCGGCGGCACCGATATCAATCGCGCCCTGGCGTATTGCCAGGAGCTCGTACGCCGTCCTCAAGAAACGGTCTTCGTCCTGATCAGCGACCTCTACGAAGGCGGCGACCGCCAGCAGATGCTGAGGCGCGTCGCTAATCTCGTCGGCGCGGGCGTCCAATTTATCGCCCTGCTTGCCCTGAGCGACGACGGCGCGCCCAGCTACGACCATCACAACGCCGAAGTCCTCGCCAGCCTCGGCGTCCCCGCCTTCGCCTGCACCCCCGACCAGTTCCCCGCCCTGATGGCCGCCGCCATCGGCCGCCAGGACATCGGCCAATGGGCCGCCGCTCAGGAGATCGTCACCGCCCGGCGGGGCGCATAACACACATGCGCACCGCCATCATCACCGACATTCACGGCCATTACGACGGCCTCCTCGCCGCGATGGCCGACATCGAAACCTGCGCCTGCGACCGCACGCTCTGCCTCGGCGATATGGTGGACGGCGGCCCCGGCAACGACGCCGTCGTCCGCCTCATCCGTGACCGCCAAATCCCCACCGTCTTCGGCAACCACGACCAATACAACGACCTGGACCTCACCCCCGACGTCCGCGCCTTCCTCAACTCCCTGCCCGAAACCATCACCGAAGGCGATGCTCTCTACACCCACATCTCCCCGCGCCCGAAGCAAAACAAGATCGCCGATCCTTACGAAGCCTGGAACACCTTCGACGAAACACCCGCCCGCCGCATCTTCGTCGGCCACGCCCATCTCCCCGCCATCTACGGCGAACGCTCTACCGAGTTCGGCGCCACCACCTCACACCCCATCCACTACAACATCCCCTTCCCTCTCGACCCCACCGACCGCTACCTGATCACCGTCCCCGCCATCGGCTACAGCCGCGACCAAATCCATCACCCCCGCTACTGCATCTACGACGACACCCAACAAACCATCGAACTGCGCCTCATCGATTTCCCGTGCCTGCGGTTCTAATCCGCCCCTTGACAAGATTTTCCGCAAATGGCAGACTCTTCGAAATGGCTTCGTAGCTCAGCGGATTAGAGTACTTCCCTCCGAAGGAAGGGGCCGCGCGTTCGAATCGCGCCGAGGCCACCATTTGAAGAGTAAATTTGGCGATTTACTCTAAAAAACATTGCTTCCTTCCGTGTCCCTTCGCCCTCGTTTACCCCAAAAACGAGGGCAAATTGAAAAAAAGAGTACTTCCTTCGCGCAATTTGGCGGCTCCCGTCGCCCCGATTTTGCGCGATTCCCTGTCGATTTCTGATCTCAAAAAATATCAATCGTCCTGGCTGCTGGACTGCGAACTGCGCCATCATTCCCAGGCGACGCTGTCCAATCGGCGCCTGTTCCTCGATAAGCTGATCTGGTTTGCCGAGCGGTCGAAATACGCGCAGGTAGGCCTCTGTGAGCTGAAGGCGTTCTTCGTCCATTTCCACAGTGGCCACTCCGCCCAGGGCGGACGCTGGGGCGGCGGCAAGGCGCTCAACACGTTCCGCGCGCCCAGGCCCGCGACGGTTCAGACGTATCATAACCACCTGCGAACGTTCTTCCGGTGGTGCGTCGACGAAGACCTACTCGACAAGAGCCCGATGGAGCGCGCGTCGGAATGGGGGCGCAAGTCCGCGATCCCTATCCCAGAGGACCGCGCCGATCAGATTGAGCCGTTCTCGGAAGAGCAGATTCGCGCGCTACTGGCGGCCGCGAAGGCGTCCTCCCACCCCAAGCGCAACGAAGCCATGCTCTCGATGCTCCTGGACACGGGGATGCGCGTCTCCGAGCTCGTGGACCTTGAGCTGCGCGACGTCGATACCGCGTCCTTCGCCTGCGTGATTCGAAACGGCAAGGGAGGCAAGCGCCGGACGGTGCGCTTCGGCCGCGACACAAAGCGCAAGCTGATCGCCTATCTCAAGGAAGAGGCGCAGCATACCCTCGGCGAGCCGACGCTTCCGGTGTTTGCCTCCGATCGGGGGAAATCTTCGGGGATGGCTCTGACGCGCAACGGCGTCGACCAGCTGCTGAAGCGTCTCGGGCGGGCGGCGCAGATCACCACCGTTCGCGTCAGCGCCCACACATGCCGCCATACGTTCGCGCTGAGGTTCCTGCTCGCCGGCGGTGACGCCTTCGCCTTGCAGCAGATCCTCGGTCATGAGGACATGGAGATGACGCAGAAGTATGTCAAGTTCGCAAATGCGGATATCGAGCGTCAGCATCGGGCGTTTAGCCCCATGGATGCTCTGAAGGCGAAGCGGCAATGAAAAAGCCCCTTCTCCCAGATTTGGGAGAAGGGGCTTTTATTCCGCGCGGAATACGTGACTATCGAGCGCGGTTAACTTTCAGTACAATTTTTCGGGCGCCTTACGCGGTCCGGATGAACGCGTATTTCGCGCGGCCTTCATTCAGATCACGGATCCGCCGGCGCTGGCGAGCGACGCAGGTTCCCTCGCGTCCGCCGGTGGTATTCGTGTTTCCCTCGATCGTCTCAAACGTGCCGAGGAACGGATTGTACGCCGTCACAATGCCGGCGTGGTGATATCCCCCGCCCTCCCAGACCAGCATGACCCAGCCAGGCTGGAGCGCGGTCCGTGCGTCGTCAGCGGAGACCAGCAGGCCCAACCCCCGGGCGTGGTTTGCCTGCGCCTGACAGGACGCCGTGGGGATCAGGATCTTCACACCGTTGACGTCGGTGTAGTTACACCAGGCGAACATCGCCACCACGAACGCCATGCACCAGCTGTTCCCCGGCGCGCAGTTCGCCGCGAGCAGGAACCGGTCGACGTCGCGCCCCCGGTTCGATCCGATCGGATCTTCCTTGGTCCCGATATACGCCGTCGCTTTGGCGATGACCGCCTGAAGCCGGGCGGCTTTTTCCGCCGCGCTCATCATGATTGTTTTTCCCGTCATCATCTTATTGTTTCTCCATGACGTTCGTCTCGTCGTCTTCATCCGGAACGGCGTTTACCGTCGCAGCTGCGTTGAGCGGCCTCCCAAACTGGTTCGAGAGCTTGCCGGTCAAAAATCCGAGCATCAGCGTCATCACGCCGGCGATGGTCTGTTCCTTTCCAGGAGAGGCAACCATATACAGCAGCATGGACAGGACGATGAGGCCGACACTGGCGCAGATCATGACGTAGTGGAGGCCAGGGACCGGCGATGCGTGAGGTTTCTTTGTCTTCATAGTTCTCCCGAAAAAAGAGCCGCCCTGGCAGGGACGGCGGTCGTATCGTCTGATGAGCAGCGCCGGAGGATTCAGCAGCAGCCGGGCTCTTCAATCAGAAGACAGAGGTTAACGACGTACTCGCTATCGCGGTCGTCCTGGTCCAGCGTCGAGATAGTAATCGCGCCGCTGTAGTGGCCGGCGTCGAGCGAGGTCATGTCCACCAGGTGCCAAGCGCTGACTTCCGCCGCCGGATCCGCGTCGTAACCAGTGCAGGCGGTTCCCGCTGGGATGACGTCGGCGCCGGCTTCATCCGTGAGCGCGATCGTCGCGGACAGGATCGTCAGCGTCCCCGTTTCCGCCGTCAGGATGGCCTCGACGCGCCGGCGCTCGCCTTGTGTGTATTTGATCATGTGTCAACCCGCTTTCTGACGCCGTCGCCGGCCGTGCGCCTGGTCACGCGGTCCGCGCGGACGCTGCGGCCGACGCCGTCGCCGCTGATCCGCATGGAGACGCGGGTCAGCGACGTTTCGACGCCAGGGGCGGGGCTGTCATCGGTTGGTAGGACCAGGAAGAGCAGCGCCCCAAGCATAGTTGCTCCTTACGCGGTGCCGGTCAACACGAGATTGATGAGCCCCTGCGTCTGGTCGGCGTTGGTCGCGCGGTCCGCCGCCAGCGAATCCGCCAGCGCCTGGAACTGAGCGTCCGCCGCCATGACTGTCGCGTCCACATCGTCGGTGGTCGCCGGCATGCCGACATTTGGGTTACTCACCTGATCGAGATTGTCGATCGGAGCGATGGTCACGACAAGGCCGTCCGTGTTTGGCGTGCAATACCGAACCACTACCACGGCGGTATGCGTGATCGCGTTCCCATCGGTGGCCGTCCCGGTGTAGGTTTTGTTCGCCAGGATCTGACCTGCGCGGGTCTGAGCCGCCAGGCTCGTGGCGAGTGCGGCGATCAGGCCGGGGACAGCGGGCGTCGCGGTGTCGGCTGGGGCGCTATAGTTAAGCTGGCGACCGTTCTGGACGATCTCGACACCAATGGTGCGCACATCGGAGAATTGCGCGCCGCTGTCTGAAATGATGCGCAGGTCGATCTTCACCGGGCCGGCGTTTCCTGTGAGTGTCATGTGTTTTTGCCTCCAAAGCAAATAGAGCAGTGAGAGAAGCAGAGCGGCGATAATAAGCCCGCTCATTTGTACGAGACCGTGATATCGGCCGCCGTAGTGGTTGCCGAGGTGACAATCGTCAACCCGGTCGAGAATTGAGCATCATAGACTAAGGTCGTCGGGCCGTTGAGGCCACCGAGGGTGGCGAGCTTTGTCCCGGTCCCGGTCGTGTTGTCGTAGACGATCGCCGAAGCCCCGCTGCCGGGATTGTTGATCGTGATCGATCGCAGCCTGCCCGATCCCGACTTGACCGTGGACGTGGTGTTTGTCGTGATGTTGGCGTACGTCCAGCCAGAGACGGCCGACGCCTCTGTGAAAAGCGCCGGGGTCGTGTTGGCGCTGTTGCCGATGGAGACAGTGCCCGTAACGCCGTTTGATGTCAGCACCCAGGACGAGAACGGCAGTGTGGAGAGCTCCACCGTTCCGGTCATCGTCCCGGACGTGTACGAGGTCGTTCGCCAGCGGATCATCTTGCCGATGACCGGACCGGCCCAAAGCGTATTGGTCGCGCCGCTCGACCCCGTGGATGCGCCTGTCGTTGCGGTGCTCTGGAAGCCAGGCGTCGTCATCCAGTTCACACCATCGTTGGAGGTTTGCCAGGAGATCGTTCCACTGAAGGCCGTGGATCCGATCTGGAAGGACCAGCTTTTGTAAGCGGTCGCATCCGAAACGGAAACAAGGTCCGTGTTGTTGGCGCCCGCAGAAAGACTGGCGTACTCTATTCCGCCAGACACCGAGGTGACGTTTCCGATAACGTTGACATTGACTTTGCCGCCGCTGTCCGTGGAGATCGGCCGCAGGTTGGCGCCATCGCTTCCGCCGATCAGGGTGGCGCTGGTCGGCTGCGCGCCGGCGGACGTCGCGACGGACGGATTGCTGGCCGTGATCGATCCGGAGATCGGAACGGTGCCGTTGATGTTTACCGCGCCGATCGTATTGCCGCCAGTGGCCAGCGCCGGCAGGCTGGAAACAGTAACGGACGGCGTGCCCGAAATACTCACCGTTCCGCTTACCGGCTGCGTCCCGGGGAAATTGGAAACGGATACGCTGCCGATCGCATTGGATCCTGTCGGCAGGGCTGGAAGACTGGAGACGACCACGGACCCCGTGACCGTTGTGGTAGGAGCGCTGTCCACCTGGACATGCAGATTGCTTCCCGTCGGCTGCGTGACTGTATTTGTCCACGTCCCGCTCTGTGTGACCGCCTGCGTCGCCGGGAGGTTGGAGACGGAGACAGAGCCGATCGCATTGGAGCCTGTCGGCAAGGCCGGCAAGCTGGAGACGCCGAAAGTGCTGGGGAAATTGCCGACGTTGAACGACGAGGGGAAGTTGCTCACCGTCGTAGACGACGGGAAATTCCCAATCAGCAGGCGTCCGTTCGCATCCGTGAGGAAGCCGCGCAGATACGTCCCGTCCCACCCCGCGATGTAGACAGGGTTGCCGATCGGAGCCTTGCCCGTCGCCGCTGGTCCCTGCGTTCCTTGCGCGATCGCCACCGGCGCCAGGCCGACCAGAAAGAGCGCCGCGAAGGCGATGAACCTGAAGACTTGTTTTTTCATTCGATTTCCTTATCCACCGGCGATGGTCGCCGACACTGTTCCAGCGCCTGTGTGATCGATCAGGCGCGCGCGCAGTCCTTTGATCAGCACGCCAGGGACGTGTATGATCTTGCCGCTTGGCATGGCCGGGTATGACCAGGCGGCGATCGGCACAGGATCCCAGTCCGTCCCATTGAGCGTCGCCTCCAGGACCACTTCCGCCGCTGTGAAGCCGGTGACCGTCGTCTGCATTGCGGCAGACGTCCGGAGCGTTTCGAAGAGCATCTCGTTTCCGTCTCCACTGGCGGCCACGGCGCTGAGCGAGAGCAACGGATCGTCTCCCTCGGCGAAGATGTGCTGCGCGACGATCGGCTTCCCGCCGGTCCCCGTGGCCACCTGGCGCTGCTTGATATAGTGCGTGACGCCGGTGGATGCGGCGGCAACGCCAATATTGGGATCGGGCATAAGTCCTCCTGAAGGCGGTGACAAAAAAGCCTCTCCGATCCGGAGAGGCTTTTCTGATTACTATCGCGCGGAACGATCGGTATTAGTGGAACTTGAACAGGCCAGACGCTGCGTCGTAATACATCGTCATTCCGTCCGCGAGGCCGGTTGTATCGACGTCCGCCAGGTCGCCGAGGCGATTGAGTTTCGTGAGGACCTGCGTCAGCGCCGGCTGTCCTAAAGCGTCATTGATGCCCAGGTATAGCTCATCCGCCGTCGCGCCGGCCGCGCCGAGCAGGTAGTGAGAATGGATATTCGCCGACGGCAACTCCCCGTTGTACCACGCCACTTTTTCAATCTTCCCGTTGAAATACGTGGTTGCGTTGCCCTGGCCGCCGCGCCCGATCCAGGCCCTGTTAGTGGCCGGCTGCCCGTAATAGGCGCTCGCCATCGCGGAAGCGACCAGCGAGCCGTTCATGTAGACCTTGGCCGTTCCGCCGTTAGGCACGGCGACATAGACCATGTGGTAGAGATTCCCTGCCGTCGCGACGTAGCCGGTATCCCAGTCCGCCACGTTCCAGTTTTCGAAATGGATGTGGCCATTTGTTTCGACATAGCCGGCGAATCCGTCCAGCGCGCCAAGATCCCAGAATGTTGATCTGCCGCCGCTCCAGACAAACCACATCTCGATTGTGACTGTTCCGCTGAGGGGCGTGATGCCGGTCACGTCCACGTAGCCGGAGGCGCCGTTGAACAAATAACACGGAGACGCATCCGGAAGCAGGCCGGTCTGATTGATCGTCACGCCGCCAGCGATCACGCCATTGACAGATCCCGCCGCGTCCACGGCCGTACTGCCGGAGCTCTCATCGAGCGGCCAGTAGTTGGAGAGCAGGCTTTCGGCCAGAATCGTCGGGTCATAACTGCTCGCCGCATATTCGCGCTGGTAGAGCCTGGCGCGCGTCGCGCTCGACGGAACAGGCAGGATGGTCACCTCCGCGATGGCGGCGCCGACCGCAGCCTCGTCTCGGAATTTGAGAAGATCGTCGACGGCGTCATAGTACGGGATCTGTCCGTCAGAACGCCCGGTGATATCCACGTCGGTTAGCGCGTCAAACTCGGAAACGCCTCCGGTTTCCATGGCCACCAGGCGATCGTTCAGGGTCGGGGAAGCCCCGCGCGCCGCCGCCACTTCGTCCACAACCCCATCCCACGCCGTACGCTCCGCTGCGAGCACGTGGGGGCCGTCCGCCGGCGCATAGTCATCGTGGAGCGTCGCATCCGTGATCGTCCGCGGACTGGCGCCCCACGTCGCTGGGACAGGCGTTGAAACACCTCCCCCGGATCCCGACGAGCTCACGGAGCCGGATCCCGATCCGGAGCCGCTGCTGGCCTCCCGCGCCTTCAGCAGCTTGGCGAGTGTCGGCGCTTCCGCCGACAGCTCCAGCGAGATCGAGAGCGCTCCCCTGCCCCAGCGGTATTCCACGCGCGCCGGCCACTCCTGGATGTCCGGGCCGGACAGGCCGGAGATCCGGACCTGCTTGCCGTCGCCAGGCGCTGGCTCCAGGAAGTGTTCATGCGTCAGCTCGACGCGGCTGCGCAGCACTGGGACGGCGCTGCGCTCCAGCTGCGCCTTGGCCCAGGCGCGCGCGTCGTCATTCCAGACGACGATGTCCTCATTCGAGACAACGCTCTCCCGCCGGCCGTACGTCTCAAAGGAATCGTACGCCGGCGTATCCGGATCGCAGACGCCCTCGGCGGTGACGTAGAGTTCGAACGCCTCGCCGCGCAGAAACTCTTCTCCCGCCGCGCTGTCCCGCAGGCTGACGCAGTCGATGTCGTACACGCCGGATGCGCCGAAGGTCGGCTGGAGCGTCGCCGTCGAGCCGTCGCCGTGCGTGGTCATTTCAATGGCGAACTTCGTCCACTCGCCGTCATTCGTCACGTCAAAGTCGGCGTGCGTCGCCTGCGTCTGGTGGCCGTCCCCGGCCCATTCTTTGTATTCCAGGCGGATCTGGCCATCGGCAGTATTGAGGCCGGGAGCCATGCGCACCCACGCTTCGCCGCGCAGCCCCTGCTGACCGGTCACGCGCGCGTGGTAGCCCTGCCCGCCGCTATTGTCGCCGGGGAACGGCGCGAGCGCGGGACGATCGTCCATGCCGGCGATCAGCGACATGCGCAGGCCATAGACGCCGTCCTTAGCGGCCGCGCGGCAGGCCCAATCGATCCATACGAATTGATTGGCCGGGCTGCCGGGGTTCTGCACGTGCGTGCTCCACCCCAGCTGCCCCAGCTGGCCCGCCGCCGCGAAGATGACGTCGTCGATCAGCAGGCCATGCTGGCCGCTGCCATTGTCGGACGTGACGCGAACGCGGACCTTCGTAATGGTCGGATCCTGAAACGTCACGCTCACGGATACCGCGTCGCCGGCGAGAACGGTCGATCCCTGCCCACCGGACCAGGCCGTTGAGGGCGGAGCGATCGGGAGCGTCGTTGTCTCGATAACCGTTCCGCCGGCGTCGCGGCCTTCGAGGATCAGCGATCCGGTATTGGCGTACTCGCCGCTTTCTCGGGAGCAGAATAGCGAGGCGTTATACTGCACGCCAGGCGTGACCGCCGCCTCCTGCCAGATCTCCTCCGTCCCGCTGTCGAGGATCGCGTAGTATTCGCCGGAGTGCGCCGAGGCGTTGTGGTGCGTTTCGGCGTTGTACTTCTCCCGCGAGGCGCCGCCGTCATAGTTCCATCCGCCGGCGTCCTCAAACGATCCATTCGCCAGCAGGCTCCCCGTCGCCGCCGTGGGAACGGTGAGGATCTCAAAGCTGGGATTCGTGAGCAGCTGCGGCGTCTTGCTTTTTCCGCCCTGCAGCAGCATCGCATTGTAGATATTGCTATGATCCGCCGGCGAGCTGATCACGCGGACCCGGTCGCCGACAAACCACTGCGCGCCGACGGTCGTCACTCGCGGACGCAGATAGAACCGGTCCAGATGCGTCGCTGGATCGATGTCCCAGCCCCACACGGCGTTCCGGCTCGCCTGGTCCTGTAATTTGTCCATCGCGGCGCGCGCCGTCGAATTGTCGAGCGTCAGCGTTTCCAGGAATACGCCGGTTGAACGGATGTCTCGTACGAAGGTCAGCCCGGGCCGGCGTGCGGCGTAATCGTCAGCGATTTCGGCCGCGAAATCTTTGAGGTCGGCGCCGCCGGGATGAACGATGAGCTTTTGCAGCAGGACCCAGTTCATATCGGACATGAGCCCGTAGCAAGTGAGCTGCCATCGCTCTTTGAGATCCAGGCTCGGTTCCGGGATCGAGATCTGCGCGCGGCCGCGCAGCGTCTCCGTGGCGTCCGAGTTGCGCGCCCAGATCTCGACGATGTCCCCGCCGATCACGCCAAGGTCCGCGTCGTAGGGCCGCGCCAGCGTGATGTTGACCTGGCCCAAACCTCCCGCCTCCAGCATCTCGTACGTCAGATCCAGGATAGCGTCCGGATTGACGGCCAGGCGCTTCCCAGTGGCCGCGCTAAAGAAGCGCGGCTCGATGTCGAACGGGAGCTGCGTATCGTCCGGAAGCGCGATCGCGTATTCCACGCCGATCGCCGTGACCCGGGAGGCGCTCGGCTCCGTCGCCGCCAGCTCCGCGCCGGCGAATGTGACGCGTGCGCTCATGACGCCTCCTTGACACCGATTTGAAGCGTCTCCAGCGCCGAAGAGGACCAGGCGCTGCCCGTGATCGGATTGCGACCGTAAGACGTGCGGATCGTCTCGTAATCGTCCGTGAGATCGACCGGGTCGGCGGCGCTGTCAAGCGTTCCGTTACTGACCATGGGAGCGATGGCGGCGGCGTCCACGGCGTCTTTACGGGCGACGATCCGGGTCTGGATAGCCAGGATGTCCCCCACCGTGCTCGGCGGCGGCGTCAGCGCCACCAGGCAGACCTGATCCGCCGTGTCCGAAACAACGTACGAGGTGTCGCCGTCGGCCGTGGCCAGGCACTGCCACGCGCTGGCGGCGCCGCTGAGGCACCAGGCGGCGGTGTGCCCGTTCGCGCTCCCGGTTTGGGCGCGCACGCCCACGTCCGGCCAGAGCGCGTTGTTCTCGTCGCCGCTCTCGTCGTTGCGCCAGTAGTCGTCGAAGCTATGCCAGTTCTGATCTCCGCCCGGGCCGACCAGCTCCAGCTGGTTCGCCGGCGCGGCCCCGGATCCGAGGTTCGCGGTCTGGACGCCTGCCTCGCTGATCCGGAGCGTTCGTCCGACATAGACGTCGATCGCGCCGGCGCTGTTGTGGGGCGTGATGTCGATCCGCAGCGATCGCCAGGTGGACAGCTTGATCGTGCCCGCCGGCGTCGGGATCCCGATCGCGACAAACGATTCCGGGTCGGAGGGGCTGGAGAGGTAGCCCGCCTGCAAACGGCCGACGCTGTCGTACCAGAGGCCGCAGAGATACTGCCCCGCATCGGCCAGTGCGACAATCTGGACACGGCCAGAGGGCGGGAGCACGTTGGTGCGAAACGCGAACCCGAAAAATAACCGCGCGCAGCTGTCCATGTTGCGGTGCAATCGTCCTGGTGTCTGAACGAAATTGTTATTCCACCCGATCTTGAGACAGTTGCCGGAGCGCCCCGTCGCGTCGATCGTCACATGATCGCTGTTGACAACCCACTCGCTGGCGATCTCACCATCGCCGTACAACTCGAATCCATCAATGTCTTTGTTCATGGGAAGCTTTCGGCGGGAATGATATTCCGCGCGGAATAAAAATGCAGATTAGTACTGGCGCGGCGTGTAGGCGCATGTCAGCGAGGAGACGCTGACGATGTGGGTGGTCAGGGCGATGTCGTTGTCGCCGGCCGCGAGGCTTGGGATCCGTCCGCCCATCAGTCCGAAGTCGGCCACGCCGTTGATGGCCACGGTGTAGGCGGCCCGGTCGATGTCGATGACGTCGCCGTCCGCGAATGTTCCCGTCAGCGTCGCCGTCTCGCCCGTCAGCGTGTTCGCCAGGCGGATCCAGCCCGCGCCGCCGGTGTCCACCGTGATCGACCAGGTCGGCGCGCAGGGAGCGCCGTCATAGCTGATCGTTCCGCCGGCGGGATCGAGGTCCGGCGACGAGGACGCCGCCGCGCACCAGGCCGGATCCGGAGCGCGGAACGTGATCGCGATGGATGTGACCGTTCCGTACAGCAGCCCGTCCTGGTGATCCTCCGTCCAGCCTTCGGCCTGCGCCATCACGTACTGATCATCGCGGCCGTGGTAGAGACGGACCAGGCGTCCCGGCGCGCAGGCGGCGCGCATTGCTGCGTACGTTGCCTGAAGGTCGTCTGGGGTGTCGCCGGCGATCTCCCCTTTGACAGAGAGCGATCGGCTTTTTTGCCGGCCGACCTGCGTGATCGATCCGTCGCCGCGGGGCCGTTCTTGTTCCGCAATGTCCACCGGCGCCTCTCCCGACGCCGGTCGCATCGTCGTCGGGAATTCGTAGTCGCCGTATTTTAGCAGGTAGGCCATGATTTTCCCTATGCCACCGCGAGACGCTTCTGGATCATCCAGCCGGCGTTATCGTGCATCTGGTCCACGTCGTCAATCCCGTGAATGTCGCCGTAGTGATTGACACTGATGTGGTTGACGGTACCTCCTCCGCCTGAAGCGGCACCGCCGCTGGAGACGCCGGGGAGCGCCAGGCGGGAGCGATCGGGGGCGAACTTGCCGAGGCCTGCGCCCTGGACCATGCCCTTAGGTATGACGAACTCTCCCGGGGTCAGAAGCGCCGGAACGCTGTCTGAGTTGCCGGTACCGGGAACCACGCCGCCTTTCGAAAAGCCGATCATTGCGCCCAGCCCCATTCCGAGTTCCGCCCCCATTCCTACGCCGACGCCGCCGAGGAATGACCCAGCCACGCCGCCAATGATCCCGCCGAGGATCGAGCCGCGCTGTTTCTTTTTGCCCATGGCGCCCATGGCCGCGAACGCGCCATAAATGCCGGCGATGTTCGCGGCCATGCTGAGGTTGAAGGATTTGAAGAGCTTGGAGAACTGCCCAAGCAATCCGGTCGCGCCGCTCTTCGTCTGGCCGCTCTTATTCTCGCCGAGCAGCTGAAGCGTCGCCCATTTGGTGACCATCGCCCCCACGGCCTGCGCAAAGGCGGATTTGATCCCCTGTAGCAGGTCGGTGAAGAAGCCTTTGAAGCCCCGCCAATGCTCGATCGAGCCCGCGACGGCGGATCCCATCGCGCCGGCAATCCCGCGAACTGTATTCCGCCAGACGTTCATCACATCGTCAGTGGCCGTCTGGCTGATCTCTACAATCTGTTCATTGTAGGCCCGCCACTGAGCGGTACCCTCTACGCATGTCGCCCGCTGCGCCTTCAGGTATTCCAGCAATAGCTTCAGCGAGATTTGATGGGTGCGGTAGAGGTAAGCTTGCTTTTCGTCCTCCGTTTGGCGAACATCGTCTGCCTGCTGCTGATCGATTGCCTGAAGACGTCGAGCGAGCAGAGCGTTGACAGATTCCGTGGATCCGCCATTTTTAATCTGATCGTCCGCTTCGTCCTTCGCCTGCTGTTTCAGTCCAGCATAGTAATCCGCGTCTACGATGCCTTGCCGCGCCATGGACTGATGATGGAACTCTGCGGTCTGCGCGTCGAGCTGCTGCGCATAGTCTGCCTGCTCTTTGCGGATCCGCGCGAGCTGCTGCTTAACGCGCTCGGCGATCGCATTTTCGTCGACACCGGCGCCGCGCTGCTGGCCAGCCTCGCGGAAGACGTTGTCGCGCTGAACGTCGAACTGATTGTGGGAGCCGTCGTAGGTTTGCTTTTTGACGTCGCCAGTGGCCAGCATCGCAGGAATGTCCAGCGACGTGATCATTTCCGTCAGGCCCAGCGAGAAGCCGCCCAGCGCGCCTGGGATACCCTTGAGATACTTGTTGGCGTTCTCGTTATTGGCGTGAGCATTCGCTTTGACTGCGGCCTTTTTCTTCGCTGCGTCTTTCGTCGCTTGGCGGCGCTTATGCCCAGCCTTCAACGCTTCGGCGTCTTTGCGATCCTCCTCAGCTTCGTCTCCGTCGATCCGAGCCAAAACGGCAACGTAGAGTTGGTGCGCCTTTTTCTTTGCGGAGCTTGGGAGGTCAGGATCGTTCTTTTGCTCCAAGTACTCCTGCAACGCTTTATGGCGTTGCGTCTGGAATTTGCTATGCGTCTCGGCATACAGGTCGTCATCGATCTGCTGGACGCTCTTCTTTGTGTCGTCAGACGCCGATCCAGCAGCCGATCCGCTCCCCGTAGGCGCGCCTGGCATAAACGCGTAGTACTTTCCTTTGTGCAGTCCATTCGATCCGTACGCTATCTGAGATAACGAACGATCGCCTCGGTAATGCCTGCCTCGCATTCCATAGGTCGTAGACTCCATGATTCCCTGACGACCGTTTTGTATTCCGCCGGCAACACCGAAATGTTCGGTGGGGTCACCGCCAATATTCTTCATGCCCTGCTTGCCAGGGAAGAACACGATTGCGCCAGGCGGTAAAAACCCATTCGCGTCTGCTTTAATCAGCTTCCCGTTTTTGTAGGCGTCCTTCGTGAGCGAAGTGGCCGTTCCTGCAATTCCTGCTTTCCTGAGCGCCTGCGTGACAGCGGCTCCGCATTCTACGCCTGTCCGTTCGCCAATATGCTTAGCCATCGCGGCCGCTAGCGGGCTGCCGCCGGACAGCGCATCGAGCGGCGCCTGCTTATCGGTCGAGCGGAGGGATTTGGTATTGTTGACACGGTCCCTCGCCAGCGCCTTGTTGCGGGCCTCCAGCTTGGCGAGATCTGCTTGATCCTGTCCCCGGCTTCGTCCCCGGCCACCGCCGGCAAGTCCGCCGCCACCATAGTGGGTGCTGCGATCATACAGGCGCTTGCGGATCTCCTGCGCCTTGCGCCGGTTCTCCGCTTCTTCCACCATGGCATTATTGATATGCTGCTGAAGGCTCGCTCGCGTGTTCCCTAGCTGGGTCAACGACGCTGCATTCTTCTCCTGTGCATCGGCGCTGGCTCCAAGCGCTGCGATGTTCTTTCGAAGCATCGCGATCTGATCGGCGTGAAGTTTCGTGACGTCTGCTTGTGCGTACCCACCCCTGCCGCCGATCTTGGCGCGCGTGACATCGTCCGAAACAATCCCGCCCGCGCCAGGGCGCCGAATGATGATTGCCCCAGGATCGGCGTTTAGTTTATCTAGCAGCCCCTGCTGGCGAGCGGCTTCGTCCCGGCTTTGCTGCGCCTGATTCGTGATATTCGTCTTGACGTCGGGCGTGTTCACCGCGTCCTTCAGCGCCTTTTGCCCAGCCGCAAATTTCGCCTGTGCATCCGAGGACTGATCGAATGCGTTCTTGATCAGCAGGATCGCAGCGACAACACCGGCGATCGCCACCATCCACGGCATTCCGATTGCAAACGCCGCAACACCAGCCGCTGCCGTTTCACCCTCGGCCACCGCCACCAGGCCGAGCGCGATCTTCGCCTCGCCCATGAACTTTTTCAGTTCGATGAAACCCTTCACGGCAAGCGCCGTCGCGGCCGTCACGCCGGCGATGCCCGTGACAGCATCTCGCGTTCCTGGAGACATCCCACGGAATGCGTCGATCGCTTGCTTCACCAGTGTCGTCGCGTCGCGAAGCGCAGGCGCTAGGGTTTCCCCAATTTCCAGCCCCAGCGCGTGAACATCCTGCACCGCCTTGTCCCAAGTAGCCCCAGACCCCGCCATGATCCGATCATTGGCCGCCATCATCGCGCCGGCTCCGTCGCCGGCATGCGTCATGTTCCCCATCTCGGCTGCAAAATCTTTGCCGGCGTTCTTCCCACTGGACAGGAAGGCAATTAGCGACTGGAGGTTCGGGAACAACTTCGCGAGGCTCTCCTCGTGGCCTTTGGTTTTGGCGATGACTTCCTCAAACGATCCGCTCAGCCCCACCGCCTTCATGTGCGCCATGCCGTACTTGATGCCGAGGTTGTCCATCTCCTTGGCGGCTTCAGCGCTCGGCTTCAGCATCTGCTGGATATACTGCGACAGATACTCCGTGCTTTGGCCGGCGCTGACGCCGCCTTTGGTCATGACGACCAGCGCCGCCCCCAGCTCCTGGAGCGTGACGCCGGCGGGCGCGGCGATCGCCATGATCGGGCCCAGCGACGCCGCGAGCTGGGGGAACAGAATGTTCCCGTCGGCGACGGTCTGAAACAGCACGTCCATCGCCTGCTTCGCCGAAGTGACGCCGCCGATACCGCTGTTGAGAACGGACATGAGGACGCCGCTGGCCGTGGCCGTGTCGGTCATACCCGCCGTCGCGCCCTTGGCGGAGACGGCGAGGATGTCCATCGCCTGCGCGCCCTTAAAGCCGTTCCCATAAACCCCCACCAAGCCCTCGGCGAGATCCTCGGGCGTCTGTGTGATCGACTTGTCGTCGGTCAGCTTAATGACCGAGGCGCGCAGATCCTTGAAGCCCTGTTCGGACGTCTGAGCCATGGTGTCGACGAGCCGCAGCGACCTGTCGAAATCCATCGCCCCTTTGGCGGCGATGCCGAGGCCCGCCGCGACGGCCGCGCCGGCGACGGCGCCCCGATCGGCGAGCTTCTCCAGCGCGTCGCCCTTGCTCATCTTCTGCATGTCGGCGGCGATCGACGACGAAGCCTTCTTCACTTTGCCGCTCAGATCGTCGAAGCCCTTGCCCGCCCGCTGCGTGCTGGTCACGGTTTTCTTAGCGCCCGCTTCGACGGCGTCCGCTGCCTCGCCCGTCGATCCTTTGATCGCGGATGTTGTCTTGCGGACACTGGCGGACGCGCCGGCCATCGCCTCTTTGATCGTGCCGGACAGCTCCCGCATCACGGCGGAGATTTCTTTCATCGCCGCCCGGATCTCCGTGCGGTCCTGGTCCAGACCGGCAAGGTTCAGCTCCACGTTTGTGGAGATCGTTCCGAGGCCAACATTGCTCATGGGTTAAGGTTCCGGGTCAGGCAAAACAATAGCGCCCCGTGCTGCAACACGGCGCGCTTCGTCTGGGGTCAGGTGGTGATCGAGAGTATCCGGCGGCGGCGTCGCCTTCGCGCCCTTGGGAGGCTCGCTGAACGCGTCCACGTACGGGAACTCATCCATCAGGCTATAGATCGCCGGGAGAGGCATGCGGCCGGCGCGGCGCAGGTCCTGATTGCATCGGATGACTAGGAAGGCGACGAGGCGCTTGTACGTCCCGCCGCCGGCTGCTTTTTTGCCGGTGTTTTCTTTGCTGGTCCTTCGCTGATCAGTCCGCTGATGATCAGGCATTCGCGGACGAACTTGGCGACCGATCCGTCGGCAAACATCTTCAGGGTGACCATTTTGCCGGCCTGATCTTCCGTCATCTGGTAATCGCAGAGATCGCGCTTCTCAGTCGTCAAAGATAGATCCGCCTTGCGCATAAAGATCCAGAGCAGAAATTTCAGCTCCTCGATCGACGTCGCCTGAATGTTATCAACGTCGCCCTGCCGCTGTTCGATCAGCACCAGATCGTTGAGATTGATGGGCTCGACCATGTATGTCTTGCCGCCCAGTGTGAGCGGCTGGGGCGCGCCCAGCGCGTCCGTCAGTTCCGTTGACATGATTTTCCTTCCGTATTCCGCGCGGAATATAAAAACTCTTCACTCCTCAGCGCCGGTTAGGCCGGCGTCGGGTAGCTGACGGTATAAACGATCCCGTCTTCGTCTGGATACGCCTCCAGCGTCACGCTCTGCATCGCGAAATCCTCATTCTTGAACGGGATCTGGACGCCAGGCGCGACGACGTTGCCATAGGTGTAAATGATGTCGTTTCCGTCCGTGTCCTGAGCCGTGAACACCGCCGCGAACCGGGGCAGGCTGACGACGCGGCCGACCGATACAGTCAGCGTGGTGGCTCCGCCGACCGTGTTCGATGTCAGGGCGCCGCCGGTGATCAGTTGCAGCGTGTCGGCGCTGATCACCGCCGATTCCACCTTCAGCGTCGCCTCGCCGCCGTAGAACCCGACCGCGACCGGAAACCGGCTGACCGATGATGGGCCAAAGAGCTTTTTCTCCTGCGTCTTGTGCTCGACCGAAGTTGTTTGCAAAACAGCGAACTCCAGCCCCGCCACCGGGATAAACCGGGCCGTGGTCTGGACCGCGATGTCTCCCAGGCTCCACGCCTGCGCCGCTGCTGGGAAGATGTAGAGGTATCGCCCCTCGGGCGCCGCAGCGCCGCTGAGAAACGTGACCGAGCCGGCCACAACCGGATACGCCGGCGCGGGCGTGGCCGTCAGTCCCACCGCGCCGCCGACGCCGTCGACCGGGGGCGCGCCGTTCGAGAGCGTGTTCTTGACGACGGCGGAGAGCGCTGCGACCGAAGAGACGCCGGTGACAACGACCTTCGAGACGATCCGGGAGACTCCCAGGTCAATAACGATATACTGATAGTTCGTCCCGTCACTGGAGGCGAAATCGACGAGCGTCGCGGGGTTGCCGTCCACGGCGTTGGCGACCGGGTTGACGATCGCCGCCCCGGCCCCCACCTGACGCCGTGAGGCGGTCAGCAGCGCCTGCGAGAGCGTGCGCCCTTTCACCTTGGCGTAGAGCGTGCCGGTTTCGAAAATAGCCGTGCTCAATGTGAGTACTCCTTTGCCGGTATCCTCGGTGGACGCCGGCAGGGTCAACGCCGAGGATTAGACAGGCGTGACGAACGAGGTGTCCATCACGATGCCATCCGTACCAGGCAGGCCGTCGAAGTCCAGCGAAACGCTGGCGTGGTCGTCGAGCTTGAGGGAAATCGGCAAGGCCAGTGCGTAGCACTTATAGAGGGTGATAATCCCCGTATTGCCATCCACGTCCTGGCCTTCGAATTCGAGTTTCGAAAACAGGGGCTTGCTCAGCTTGCCGATCGTGTACTTGTCACGACCGCCCGCCGTCGTTTTGCTCGCGCCGGCGACGCGGGTGAAGAGGTCCGGTTTGATGTCGTTGGTTTCCGCCTTGAACTTCACGGCGCCGCCGTAGAAGGACGTAACCACGGCAAACAGGGAAATGCTCGACGCCTCCATCAGTTTCTTTTCCTGGTAGCTGACGCTGAGTTCCCCGCTCTGGACGGTGGCGATCAAGTGGTCAACATCGGTCAGTATAGCGCCGACCGGACCGAGCCGAAGTTTGCCGGTCGAGAAGAAAATATTCATCGATCATCCTTTCGAGATGCGAAGCCGGAAGCGGCAGAGGCCGAACCAGGCGTTAAGTTTATCGTCGTAATTGTCCGAACTGGACATGATGCGCGCCGATTGGTAGATCCGCCCGGCTGAGAGAGTGAGCGCCTGGCCGTCAAACAGCGCGTCCAGGCGCGCGAGGATGGCCTCAATGTCGGCGCTGTCGGGTTTCTGGCTCCACGCCTCGATCTGGAGGTATTCATCCT
>NZ_JBDSQY010000281.1:0-15523 GCF_039929585.1 Capsulimonas sp. | reverse complement strand
GTCCGCCCCCGGCTGCCGGGGGCGGACGGAAACGCGCGTCTGGATTGTTGGATTCGATGCGATAGGTGAGGCAGTTGTAAACCGGCGGCGCCTGGCTCTTGTAAGCGTTGAAGATCGCGGGAAGCGCTGCATTCTTGGGATGCTTGGCGAGAAGTGCTACCAGGACGGCGTCACCGGCCATGGCGGCGCTGATCGATCGCTTTGTCAGGATGCTCATAACTTGCCGTCCTGTTTTCCAGAAGTCGGGACGCTCTTGCTGATGGCGATCGACGCGCCGAGCTGCATCCGCCTGGCGATCATGGCGAGGATGTCGCCCTTATGCCGCTCGATGACCGGCCACAACCACGCCCATTTTCCGTTCCGGGCGAGTTCCAAAAACACGTCGTACTCCATGCCGGCGCTCAGCGTGATCCGGATGATCTCCTTGCTGGCCTCGGTGACCGTGGCGATGGTGGTGTTGTCCGTCGCTCCTGTCGGGACGTAACCTTTGCTGTAAGGGTTGCCCCATTTGTGCTCCGTCTTCGCCCAGCCCTCAAGCGCTGCCGCGACTTCCCCGGCGGCGATCTCCGCCCGCTGGTGCATCTCGTCGATCACTTTGTCGAGATTGGCGAGAACCTTGGACAGTCCATCATCCGCCATCACTCAGCCCCCGTTTCCAGGTCCGCCTGAAGGCGGCGATTGTTGCCGCGCAGCCGCAGGATCTTCGCGCGCGCGCCGCCGGGGAGGATCGCAATATCGTTCACGGCGACTGCGGTCGCGGGATCCAGGAAGCTGAGCACGCGGACCTGGTCCAGCAGCGTCACTCCCGGCGCCGCTTCCTCGCGCGGGATCTGCACCTGCGGCAGGCGGAACAGGCGGCATGCGAACGGCGAGCCCTTAACGGTCGTCTCTGTGTTCTCTTCACCGAACGTATCCGTGACCGTCGTTTGGCTGCGCTTCACGGTGACCTTGATAATGTCTCGGGGCATGGGTTCAAATCCTAATGCTTACACCGTCGTCATTCTCTTGCTCGCCGCGACCTGGTCGAAGCGAGCTTCCCACGCCGCCGTAGCGGTCGCCATGGGTCCGCCGTCCTTCCCGGAGGCGAATCGCTCTTCTTCCTCTCCCAGCTTCCAGGAGATGACGCCCTTGCTGACGTACAGAGCGAGCGACGGCGCCACCAGAGCCGCCACCTTGTAGCGGATGGCGTTGTAGACGTCGCCAGGGACTTTGCTGGAATAACCCCACAGGCCGGTGACTGTCACAGGCCGCCGAGGGACCAGCCCGCCATTGCTGAAGGTGAATAGCTCGATCCAGCGCCAGGGCCGGCCCGCTGCGTCCGCGTTCGCCGGGCCCGGGACATAATCGTCGTCTTCGGCGATCGCGGAGCCGTTCACGGTGATAGAATCGATCCGGCAGATCTCGTCGCCCAGATCGATCAAGCCTCGCGCGTTCGCTGGCAGATCGAAGCGCCGCGCCGTCGCCGATGTCACGCCGAACCGCCGTCCCGTCCTCGTCTCCATTTCTTCGATCGCCTCCGAGAGGTGGGCGCCCCAGTCGATGCAGCCCACGGCGGACCAGGCGTCCGTATCCGGCAGAACATTGGTCGTGTCGATCAATTTGACGACATCGTCCACGGTGGGATAGGCGTCGTATTGCTTGGGGACGAGGATAGACATGGCGGCTTCCTAGTTGGCGACGCGCGAGGCGATGACGGCCTTGATCAGATCGTCCTGCGAGAGCTTATCCGGATCCGCGATCTTGAGCGCCGCCGCTTCCGCTTTCAGATCGTCGATGCTCATCTTCCCGGGATCCGCCGGCGCGGCGGGCTTGGCGGCTTTCTTCGGGGCCGTCTTGTCCGACCAAACGCCGGTCACGAAGATTGGAATGTCCTTTTGCCAGATCCCGTCATTGCTCTGCTTGGAGCGCAGCAGGAACGGCTCGCCGTCGGGCGACGTCTCCAGCTTGACCAGATCGCTCGTCTGGACCTGAAGCCGCTTCATCGTCTGATCGGTCGGGAACTCCTGCTCGATCGTGAGCGGGAGCGCCATGGAGCCGACGCGAACGCCCTGAAGCAGTGTCAGGCCCAGAACGGCGAGGAACGGCGTGCCCGTCCCGACGAACTGCCGGACGTTATCCGCCGCCGTCTCGTCCTGGGTCATGCCGCTTAAATCGTGAAACATATCCATCGCAATGGTCCTTTTCTCAAACTGAAACAGGGAGCGCCATCGGCGCTCCCTGTCGTATCCCGCGCGGGATAAAGTGATCTAATGGCCCGGACTAGACGGCGGTCAGGCCGCTCGACTTGGCGAAGTGCTTGGCGCTCTTCATCCGGAGTACTTCGTAGACCGAAACGATGAACGGGTAGACCTGGGGCGCGGCCGTGGTCGGCGCGAGCTCCTGAGCGGTGTAGCCCTGGATCGATTCGTTGGGCGCGAGGGCCGGGAGCTGCACCTGCGGCAGGACCTCGATGTCGGCGGCGGGCGATCCGTCCGGCAGACTGTCACAGCCGAATAGGATCGTGCCGGCGGGCATGAAGCGATCCGGAACGATCGGCACGATCTCGCCGGAAACCGGATGCTTGTAGCCGGTGACCTTGACGCCGAGCAGCGTATCATTCGACGCGGTCGCCATCACGCGGATGACCGTGCCGGAAGCTTCGGCCAGGTGAACCAGGGAATTGACTTCCTGTGCGTTCACCAGCATGTAGATGTTCTGCGCGCCCTGGTTCCAGAGCCGCGTCAGCTGCGCGTCAATGTGCGCCGTGGTCAGCGCGCCGACTGCCGCCTGGACCTGCGCGGTGGGTGTGCCGTTCGCGGTCGATGTCAGCGTCAGCAGGCCATCGAACGCCATCGCCGTCGCGCCGTCGCCCCACGGCGCCGCCGTCGAAGCGGAGTCGCCGTTAATGATCGCGTTCTCCTCATTGAGCATGAGGTTGCGGATCGCGTTCGTCTTCTCCGTGGCCAGCTGGTTCTGGAAGTTGGCGCCCGACGCCATCGCGAAGCCCGTCACGCTGCCGTAGGTTCCCATCAGCTTGTACGTGGCGCTCTTGTCCGCGTACGAGGTGACATGGTCCGCCGGCGCGCCCGTCTCCGCAAAGAAGGATCGGATCGCGGCCGCGCTGCCCGGCTGGTCCAGGCCCGTCGCCCAGCCGCCGCCCAGGCTGATCGTCTGCTTCCAGGCCGACGCTTTGCCGGATCCCGTCTTACGCGCCAGGCGGTTTCGCATGGGCGTGTCGGTCGGGATCAGGATCTTGCTTTCCGCTTCCAGGTTCTCGCGGACGGGGAACGCGCTGCTGGTGCTGGTGACCGCGCGCTGGAACTCCTGCATGTTGGTGTTGAGCTGCATGATGATCTGCGAGAGATCGCCGATCACTTCCGCGCGCTGAAGTTCGGGCTCGCCGATGGAGCGGTAGGTTGCAACCCGCTCCATCGTCGCCTTCAATTCGTCCGACATTTGCGGAGCCGCAACGCCGCGCGTGAAGAGCGGGATCGTCGGTCCGACTTCGATTCCCGTCGGTCCGAACGCCGGCGACATGAAGCCGGCGCGCTGAAGGACAGTCCCTTCGACAGTTAAATGCCCCTGCATGGGCTGGAAAGTTTTCTGCATGGTCGCTCCGTGAGAGAGTGAGTGAAACGCGAAGTGCGTTGGTGTCCGATTAAATATGCGTTAGTTGTTTGGCCCTAGCTGCTGCTTCAGGACCTGAATGCGATGTACGAGCTGCTGCTGCTCTGCGGGGTCGGTGGGGCGCTCGGCGCAAAGCCGTGCGAGCTCCGTCCGCTTTTCGTCGAGAGCCGCGGCGTCCGGATCGTCCTCTTGGCTGTGGAACGTTCGGTCGACCGCGTGGGGGTACCGGACCGGCGGTTTGATGTCGGCTGCCCTGCGCTCCAAAACTCTCACTTGCCCTTCTGCGGTGCTCAAAAGCCCCTGCACTCTGACAAGATCGGTTTCGGCCGCCTCGGCGCGCGTGATCAGCGCCGCATTGTCCGTTTCCAGTGTGACCACACGCGTCAGGTCGGGATGGGCGGCGCGCTCTTTGGGGAGCGTTCCACCGCCGACGATCGGCGCGATGTAGTCTGCAAATTGCGAACAGGATTCGCGGGCGAGGGCTTCTTTGTCATCGGCGTCGCTGTAGCAGATATCGATCAACGCCGAGAACAGCGCGTCGAGCGCCTCATAGCCGTTGTCCCACATGTTGTTCGCGGCCATCATGGCGGCAAAGGAGCGAGGGCCTTCCGCGCGTTCGAGCTGCTCGGCTTCGAACTCTTCTTCGCCGTCTTCAAGGCCCTCGGCTCGAACCGCGATGAAAACGGCGCCGGGATCCTTCGGGCGATCGACGAGCGACGTCTCGAACCACTTGCAGGACTCGACGTCCTTCCCGCGCATGACCGTCGCCGACACGCCGACACTCAGGCCCTTGTATACGCCGGTGCGACACTTCTCCCAGGCGTCGTCGTCAACGACCTTGATCGTCAGCTTGGCGCCGGTGGCGTCCCAGTCCACGCTCTCGGCAATGCCGACCGCGTCAGGCTGGTGCATGCGCCGGATGTTCGCCCACGCCATGTAGTCCGGAGTGGCCGCTTCCATCGCGGTCCGCTTCAGCCGGATCCCGCCCTCTCCCTCGACGACTTCATTGACGAAGGCGTAAGCGGTGACGGTGCGTGTCGTCTCATCGACACGCTGGATCGGCGCGAAGAGGTGAACGCCTTTGACTTTGACTTTGTTTGCCATATTTGGTAGCCTTGGAATTTAGTAGCCTTGAACGAGAAAAGAGCTGCGGCCTGATGGCGCGCAACTCTTTGTGAACGATTTGTAGTTTTGAACTTGGGGACGTTTATTCGTACGTCAGTTTCGAAGCAAGAATGATGCTCAGGATCGCTTCCGTTTCGGTGAACCCCTGGATCTTCAGTTCGTCGATCCGGTCCGTCTGCTTGCGAGACGCCTCGACGTCCGCCGCCGTGACGCCGCCGCCGATCTGGCTCGCCAGTTCCTCTGCGGTCTGTTCCCAGATCCTTTGTTCTACGGGCCTTGTTTCTGTCGCCATCCCAGCACCTCAAACAGGTCGTTAAACGCCTGCCTTATCGCTTCAAAATCCGCGTCTTGCCATTGTCGCCGCGTCGCCTTGCCGTCGAAGGTATCACGAGCGGCCGTCAGCTCCGCTAATAATACCGGATCTTTGCTCTCGACGGCGATGTACTGCGCGTAGGACCGAGCAAACAATTCCCACGGCTTTAAGAGATACTCAAAGAACGCAGGCGAAACCGGAACCCTTTGCTGAATTCCGTTTTGATCCGTAAATAGTGAGACCCCCGAAGCGTAGATTTGTTGCAGATCGCTGTACGCTTTCGAATTGTGGACTGCCTGCCGCCAATCATCCAGCGCCTGGGATGCATTCGATCCGAAGCCCTTGACATTCGGGATACTCGGATCGCCGAGCGCCACATGGTCGAGAAAGTGCCCCGTTTCATGCGCCATCGTCATGGCCGGCCAGCCGCCGTCGTAAGCGACCTCGATCTTTCGCTTAGCAGGGTCCAGGCTGTATTGTCCCAACGCTCCGATATTGGCCTGGCTGTCCGTCAGGACGGGAATCGCCGTCAGCGTGTCTGGAACCGTGTGAACGGTTTCAATCGTCTGGATCGCGTGATCGATGCCCTGCTTGCCGCGCGTCGCGTTGACATTGAAGACGGTGGAGATCGGGGCCTGAGACAGCGCCGTCGTCTCTTGCTCCGCCAGCTTCAGCAGGCGACGCGCGGCGGCCTGGTCCGCGTACTTGTCGGCGTAGTACGTTAGTTGCGACGCAGGGACCGCCTCCACATCCGGCGCCTTGTTCGGCGGGTGGATGTCCGGATAGTCCGTCAGCACCGTGATCGTGTAGCACAAGCAATGCGGGTGAGAGCTGGGGACGTCGGCGGGCAGGAAGTTCCCAGCGCCCAGCCCCGCGCCGTCGTCGGCCGCATAGATATCGCAGATGTCCGCATGCGGGTGAGACAACGACAGCCGCCAACCAACCGCCAGAATGTAGGGCTTCAGCTGGCCGTTGCCGTCCGTGCAGCTGAGGATATGCGCTTCCCGGTGCGCGGTGTTGATCTCCGTCCTGGCGATCCGCATCGCCTGGTAGCGTGGATTGTCCGCGCCGGCGTCCGTCATCGCGCCCTGCAGCCGGTCCGCGAGCTTCTTGGCGCTGAGCTGCTCGGCGACGCCCTGCACGATCGTATCCTGGATCGTGGTTCGGATCGAGGCGTCCAGCTTCGTCAGGCGGCTGGAGAGCTGCCAGCCATCCGAATACACGCGAGACGCTGAGCGCTCCACGGCGCTCTGCGCGACGTCGCCAAACGCGACTTTGACCACGGTCCCATCGGTCAGCTTGCGATTAGTCGTGAGGCTTGGGATCAGCCGGCGATCTTCGGCCGCGCCGGCAAGCTCGGCGACGGTCGCTTCGCGTGTGGCCGCTTCCTGCGCGCTGTCCGTCATCGAGACGACCAGCAGGTCCGCGAAGTCACTGCGCAGGGCCTTGAGCGTCGCATCGATACTCTCGCCCAGCCCGCCGAGGTAGGAGGCGCGCAGACTGTCTTCCGGCGTCGCCGCGAGCTGACCGACGATCGACTTGCTTGCGCGATCGTAGACCGTCTCCAGCCGCTTGATATTATCGCGCGTGGCCTCCAGCTGCTGCTGTCGGTACCGGATCAAGAGCGCTCGGTATTGTTCGCCCGTCATAATCCATCGCCTGTTGTTGTCATGCGATCGCCAGTTCCTTCAGCTCATCGCTAAGACGTTGCGCCCAGTCGTCGAGCGCTTCACGGTTCTTCACGGCGACCTCGGCGAAGAGCGTCCGGACATCGGCGACCGTCTTGCAATCGTGCAGCCCGCCGGCGACGCGCTCCGTGATCTCCACCGGCAGGGACAGCGCTTCGAACGGCGCCGCCGCCGGCTTATTTTGCCGGATCCTGTTCTCCGCCTTGCGCTGCCACTGAGCCAGCTCCACCCGCTGCTGATCGCCGTTCTTCACGGGAGCGCCGCCGGCAGGCTTCTTAGTATCCGCCGGGTCGCCGCCCGGCGCCGGGGCAGGCTCGGGGGGCGCAAGCGCTTGATCGAGAGGCCGAAGCGCGCCGGGGACGAATAGCGTATCGCCGCCGTCGATCGGGTCGAGCCCTTCGTCTTTGCGCGCTTCATTGATCGTCTTGACGCCTCCGCCGACGAGCGCAACATTTCGGGTCGCGCGCTCCGTCGCCTTCTCTTCCCGGTCGGTGACGTTCCTGGCTTCCAGATCGTCGTAGCCGAGACGGATCAGAAGGTCGTCATAGATCGCCTGCCGCCAGTCCAGGATAACGCCCGCGCCAAACTGGGACGTCGAGTCCATGCTGTCTTCCTGGCTGACCTTGTACTGTTCACCGGCGAAGCCGATCGACGCAGGCTGAACGCCCATGATCGCGCACGTCCGCCGAAGCAGCCACAGTTCGAACTCCTTGAAGTCCTGATCCTTCCGGCTCTGCGATTCCGCCTTCGTGCCGGCGGGAACGATCTTCGCCTTTTGGCGCATCTTGCTGTCGCCGGCGAGGAGCGCGTCGAAGTACTCCGCGTACTCGCGCATCTGCGTCGGCGTCCAGCTTTCCGGCGCCGCGATCAGCGTGTTGGGCGTATTGCCGTCCGTCAGCCAGGCCGCGTTCCATTCGTCCGCCTTCAAGGCGCTGCGCACGGTCATGACGAGCCATTCGATCGGCGAGGCGTAATACGGCGTGTAGGACCGGGCGTTCGTCGGCAGGCCCATGAAGTTCAGCTCGTCGCGCGTGTAGCCGTTGACCTTCGTGCCGTAGATCCACTGCTCGAAGACTTCCTGGCCAGGCCCTGGAAACCCGAAGCCGTCCACGTTGGGCCGGATCGTCGCGGCGTCGATCGCGAACACCTCGTAGGGCTTGCCGCCAAGCGTCGGCGCGTAGTAGATCGCCGCGCTGCCGACGACGCTCAGGTCCTCAATGCACATGCCTTCGAACTCGCCGCGCATCTTGCCCGGTCCGCCAAGCCCGCCGCCCATGCCGAAGAACGCCTCCGCTTCCTTGATCCGCTTCTTGGTGGCGTCGCTGTCGTCTTTCGAATCCTTGCTGACGATCTGGATGGGAACCGCCGCGACTTCCCTCTTGAGGTGCTGGATGCACGCGCGCAGGATGTCGTAGCGGTCCGCCAGGCTGCGTAGCATATCGACGCTGATGACCTGGCGCGGCCGGCGGTTGGGATCCTGGGGCGTCGTGAAGTCCATCGGCCGGTTGTAGGCGTAGACGTTGAATGGAGAGTTTCCCACGGCCATGGGCGCCTGTCCGACCGGAGACGTCGCCACGATGGCGCGGAACGTCTCCGTCATGATCTGAGCCGTGGCCAGCGAGGCCTCCGCAGCCGCTGCGCTGGCGATCGCCTCCACATTGATGGGAGCGGGCGCCGGAGCGACTGCAGCGGGCGTTTCTTGTTTTCGTTTGAAGGGCCAAGTCATCGGTTTTTGAGCCAATCCATGAGTTCCGGGTCCTGAGCCCATCCGCCCGGGTTGCGCGCCACGATCAAGGCGATCGCCCAGGCGATCACGCGGTCATCGTAGTAGCTTTCGGGTGCGCCGGTCCCGCCATTGTCGAGCCGGCGATAAATCTGCATCTCGTCGAGCGCCGCCGCCGACCTCACCTTACAAATCACATCGCGCAGCGCCTGCGCGAGAAGGTCGATGGACATGGGCTTCGTCTGCGCGTTGGTCAGCCAGCCAGGACGGCCGTCGTGTCCATCGACGACGTTCTTCGCGTCCCGCATCTTCAGCGTCACGAGCACCGCGTGACCGTGGTTGTTGCGCTCGACCGCGATCCGGGCGCCGTAGGGAGCCGCCAGCGCCATCAGGAGGCCGGCGTACTCGTCCGGCTCCCAGTGGCCGTGGATAGTCGCACACTCTTCCCAGGTTTCCTGGTCGATCAGGACCGCCGTGGAGAAGTCGCCGTGCTCCAAGCCCTCGGCGACGTCGGCGCCGATCACGTACTTGCGGCCAGCGACCGGCAGGCGGTAGACCTGAATGCTGTCGATTCCGCGCAGGCTGTCCGGAAGATCGGCGACTGGGATCGGATCTTCAATGAAGTCGGTCTGCGCGTTGATCCAGTCGCCGGCGAAGCGGACGCGGCCGGAGGCGACAAACGCCTCGTTGGCCGTGGAGGGGTATTCCTGTTTGACCTGGTCGGGGTCGGTCGCCTCCGCGCGCTGCGCTTCGTACCAAGCGCGGTCACGGGCCGGGCGCGCCCACCAGGGCAGGAAGATCGTTTTGAACGTGTTCTTGCCCGCGACCGCGCGCGTCCAGAGAAGATGAAAGAGGTTGCCGAGGCCGTTGGCCGTCGAGAGAATGATCAGCCGTCCGCCGGCGTCGATCGTGGGCTTCAGCGCCATGTACAGTTCGCGGGATCCCTGAATGTGGGCCGCCTCGTCGAGGATGGCCAGGGACGCCGTGAACGATCGCCCACCGGCTTTCGAGAGGCTCATGACGCTGGAGCCATTCGCCCACGCCTGCACCTCAGTGTTATCCTTGACACGCTGCGGGAGCGCGGCGAGCATCCATTCCGGAAGGCGCTCATACAGGACCGAAATGCGGCGAAGCATTTCGTTCGCTTCGAGCTGGCCCTTGGAGAAGATCAGGACGAGCTTCCCGGGGTGGAAGAGGCAAAGCCAGAGCGCGTAAGCGCAGCAGAGCCAGCTAATCCCCAGCTGGCGGGCTTTGAGGATCAGGATCAGGCGCGCGACGAGAAACAGCCACAGTACCTTGACTTGCGCCGGCCAGAGGTGGAAGGGCATGGTTCCCCCGCCGTCGCCATGGTCCTGTGCGTCGTCGATCACGCAAAAGAAGTGTGTAAAATACGCTACGTCGGCGGCGCATTTAGCAAGTTCGATAGATCTTCGGTCAGTTGCTTTCGCCATTCGGATAGCTCTTTACCAGCTGTCTCCAGGGCGTCACTGGTGACCTTGACTTGCCCCTCCAGTTTCACGTCCATCGCCTGCGGCTTCTTCGGATCCACCAACTGGCCGATGGCGTGCAGGGTGTCGCGATATTCCTTCAGCACGGCTCCAAGCCGGTATTCGTCCTGGATCGTGAACTCGTTCGTCTCGTTGTCCGCAGCGAGCTTCTTCTCCAGACGCTTCGCCGTTCTGGCGAGCTTCAGGATTCGTTCCGATCGCTGCGCGTAACCGGACTGGATCGCCTCCGTATCCTTGCGCTCGATTGCGGCGACCACTTCCTTGTTGGAGCGGTAAACGGTGAACGCTTGGTCCGTCATGTCGGCCGGGTGGCCGGCGTCCATGAGTTTCTTGCGGATCTCGCTATTGCTGTCGCCGGCGATCACGCGCTCGATAATCATCCGCTTTCCTGCGGCGTCCTGTTTTACAGCAGCCATAATCGTATCCCGCGCGGAATAACCGCGCCTAGTTCAAACGTGAGCCCCACGTCGATCGCTTGTAGTGAGCGACCGCCTCTGTGATGGCGTGCGCCGCCACTCTCGGGCGAATGCGCGCAATCTCCCGCTGCGCATCCTCTTCGCTGACGCCCATCTTCGCGGCCGCATCCTTTGCGCTCCATCCATCCCGGGCAAAGCGCCACCAGGCGAGCTGCGCTACAGAGACTTCTGTCATCGATGTAAACTCCCGGTGAAGAACAGAAACAGGAAGCTGGCGACGATCGTAAACGCGACGCCGGTCGCAAAGCCAATAGCCATATCCATCAGCGTCCCACCATATGCGCAAACGTCACATCGCCGGTTTTCTCCAGCGAGACGCCGCGCCCCAAGCCGCCGACGCCCCACAGGTGCATGGACTCGTACGAAGCATCGTTCGATACGGCCGTGCATGCCCGGTTCTGCATCCGCTCGGCGGCGCGCTCAGCGTTGAAGCGCGCGCGCGCCTGGTCGAGCTGGCGCCGAGCTTCGCCGCAGGAGCAACGCATAAGACGTGCGGCGTCGGCAGGGCGACAGCCGCCCATAAAGAGCGAATCCCAGTTTGGTTTCATGGCGGTTTAATTGAGACGGAGATCGAGTGTAGGACCGGGGACGTATAGGTCCGGCTACGAGAAAAAGGTTACTCGCCTAGTCAGAGCGACCAGGCGATATTGACAGTGTTTGAACAACCAGGAGCCACGATGACTATCTCTCGCAGCTCCAGGGCAGGAGCGTCGTTCAAACGCGTATATATATTATCACGCACGTACGTTTGGATTGCAATAGGTTTCGCACACTATTTTTTCATTAATGAAAAAATACTACACTTGGCTGCTTTGAGCGCCTTGCACGCGGTGCCGGCGGAAACGTCGCGGTGACGC
Source organism: Capsulimonas sp. (assembly GCF_039929585.1). NCBI lineage: Bacteria > Bacillati > Armatimonadota > Armatimonadia > Capsulimonadales > Capsulimonadaceae > Capsulimonas > Capsulimonas sp. The sequence goes on along the minus strand of NZ_JBDSQY010000281.1, from coordinate 4,227 downwards.
ATGATCTCCTTGATCGCCGGCCACTCGCCGCCGTTCATGCCCCAGGAGTAAACGCACCACGCCTGCGCGGCCTGGGTCCTGGTCAGTCGCCGGAGCGTCTTCTCGTCGTAGAAACAGAGCTCTGAAGCCGGGAGCGTGCCCGGCGGTGTCCACGGCGTTTCTTGCATCGATCTATCCTCCAGGAAGCAACGGCGGGTTCTTGCCCTCCAGAGCAAACTGCGCGAGCTGCGGCGCCGCCCACTCGGCGACGGTCTGATTGTTCGGCAGGACGATGAACGGCAGGAAGGCTTGATCGACGGTCACGATCTGCTCTTCGATCGCCTCGCAAATCGCCTTCACGTACAGGCTCAGCGCGCGCCACCGCTGCCGATGGGTCTGCTCCAGCATATCCGCCGGCTTGCGGCTGCGGCGCGTCTCGATCGCGCGCTGCTTCATCTGGTCATTGGCTTCGGTCGGCTTTTGCAGGGACAGGCGGACCGGGCGGTTCTTGAATTCGAACTGGACGACTGAGACGCCGCGCTCTCCGTCCACCATGAAGCCAAACTTGATGCAGCCATAGCGCTGAAGCGTGGCGATGATCTCGTCGCGCGATCGCTCGGGGGAAACGTCTGTCGATTTAGCGTACGTCGCCATTTCTGTTACTCCTTGCCTGGGGAGGCGATCGCCTCCCCAGGGCTGTCTTAGGGCTTCCGGCGCCGTGCTGATGCCGCGACGGCCTTGAAGCTTGCGCGCTTCTCTTCGTCGGTCTCCTGAGAGATGCGCAGCGTCTTCGCGATGTCCCGGCTCAGCGGGATCAATCGCTCGCCGCGCGCCTTAGCAGCTTCGATTGCCTCGGCGCTATAGTAAATCTGCCCTGTATCGGCGTTCATGTGTTTCTCCTTCCGGCCTTCGGTCTGCCTCGCCGCCGGCCGGGAAGCGGCAAGGACGGCGTTAAACCTTTGAAATCGTGACGCGATCGATCCGCCGGTATGGACGTCGCGGGCGGTCATCGCGCAACCAAATCCCATCAACCGCCTGGCGATAGCATGAGAGCACAAAGCGCACGTTTCGAAATCTGATCATATCTCTCCCTCGGGCGGCGCCGGACGCGCCCACCCCATATACGTCGTCGTCAACACCCAGGCGTCGCGCCACGTGTCGCAGACAGCCACCTTGTAGCCCGCGTGAGCCAGGTGGCTGAGCCAGTCCCGCTGCTTGTCGCTGACCTTGCCCCCGTTGAGCGGCTCCTTCATCTCGATATAGCAGCCGTGCCACACGCGGCCGTTCGGATCGATGCGCGGCCAGGCGATCATGATGTCAGGGACGCCGGCGCGCACGCCCTCGGCGACCATCATCGCCCCCACCCTCGGCGTCGCGGCCGTGCCGTTCGGGATCGCGAAGATCCATTGATAGTCGGCGTGGCCGTCCTTGATCGCGCGCTCGATCTGCGTGAAGAAGGCGGACTGCTCAGCGTGCTCCAGCTGCCGCTTACGCTTCACGACCTTCGGATCGTCCGCCGGCGTCGTCGGCAGGTTAAGGCACTCTATGTGACGCCTTCCCGGCGATGGCGTTGTATCGTTTCCTTGCTGCACGGTCCCCCGTATACCGTCGATAGCCTCCGAAACGCTCACCTTCCCAGCGTTCGCCGCCGCCTGCCCCATCTGCTCGAACTGCTGGAGCGTTCCCTTGTTGAGCGCTCGCACGCTCGGCGGCAGGTTCCGGAGCCATTCCTCGTCAAAGCCATTACCCTTCGGCATTTGCTTCCTCTTCTGTCCCAGCGCGTACATCGGGGCCAATACGCCCCATGGGGCTTGCTGAATAATCGCCACCCAGTGCAGCCAGGTCCACGCCGATTATCGGGACGCCTGGCAATCGCTCCCCTCCGACGATCGCCTCCCACATGTGGCGGAACATCTCCGTCAACTGAGAAGGGTAGATGTAGGCATAGAACGTCTCCTCACAGGCGTCAAACCGCGCATTCACCATGCACGGGAAGGTTGGCACGCCCTCGCGGTGCGATGTGGAGTTCGCCGCTACGAACTCCTGGAAATCGGTTTCGTCGCGCAGCACAGTCCAGCCAGCGATTTCAACCAACATGGTCATCCTCCTCGGTTATGCCATTCGCCTCACGCCACTTGCCGCCCAGCGGACAGAACTGCGGAGCGCACGGAACCGAACAGCGCTCGCAGGGCGGAAGCTCGTCATCGATGTCCTCAACATCGTCCTCTGTTTCCGGCTCGCCGTCGTACCACTGGATGCAGTACGGACCAACGATTGGCGGATCCACGATCTTCGCGAGCGCCTCTCTGACGAGATGCAGACGCCAGGCGAAGCCCTGTTCCCCGCCTGGCTGACCGTATCTCCAAAACGCTTCAAGGTCCTCCCACGCCTCGCCCAGCGCCTGCGCGGCCGCTGCCGACTCCGTGCGCTGCCGGACCAGCTCCACACACTCACGCTGGACCGCGTCCACCAGCGCCGCCTTGCGGACAATGGCGCCGAACTCGGCGACCTCCGTCACATCAAGAGCCATCTTGATTTTGCATACGTCTAGACCTGCCATTACGCCGTCACTCCCTTCGTGATAATGCTCCCCGACGTCCGTCGAGCGCCTGGACGGCTATGCAGGCGCAGCGTCGCTTCCGCCGCCTCCGCCCGGTCTGTCAGCCGGTCGATCGCCGCATACGTGTAAGCGATATAATCGAAGTGCGGATCCGTCTCCGAACAGCCCAGACGCATCACCGCCACTTCACGCACGAACCTCTCCAAGTCTGTGTTTTGGAAGGTAATCGCCGCGATCCTCGCATCCTTGATCTGGACCAGGCTGGTAACGCAGCGCACCACATGATCCGGGCCGGTCCACGTATCCGGCTCCCCGTCCGGATCGATCAGCGCCCACAGATCGTTCATGGTGTCATCGAACGACTCGCAGCGGGCTTCGTTCTCCGACTTCGCTTCCGCGAGCTGCTTTTCCGCTTCCGCCAGGCGCTCCCGAAGCGCCGCTTTCGTTTCTAACATTGATCCGTCTCCTTTTCTATTCCGCGCGGAATACCCGCACATTACGCTATGCGTCATATCGATATGTAGGGGCGCCGCCCTCGATCCCAAAGCCCACAGGCGGCGCGGTAGCGTCCTGATCGCCACCACTATCACAATCGCCCCTCGTCCCCTGCGCACACGCGTGAGCCCTCAAGCGCGCTCAAAGGCTCACGGGTGGCTGCTCTCCCCTCTCTTCGTCTCCCGGGCGCACGTACATGGGGTTTCCCGGGGGAGGGAGCGTGCATGGGGTTACGGTATCCTCCTCACCCCTCTTTCTTCTTCAGCATCCCGTCTGAGGTTCGAGGGCGCGGATCGTCCATAGGGATCGGGTAGCGTCCCGCGTCTTCGATCAGCTCCGCGTAATTCGCCCACAAACAGTTCGCGTCGCCGTCGCTGAAGACGTCCTCGGGATCGTCGATCGTCGCAAGCTTCGCCTCGAAGTAGCAGAGCTGGCGATGGACCAGCAGCAGGCTTTGCTCTCGGCCCCGCTCGCCCAGCCCGGCGGCGAAGCGCAGGGCGGTCAAGTTGCGCTCGATCGTGCGTTTCTTGGCGCGGCGATCGGCGAGCCGCGTCAGCGCGTCCTTGTGGTGCCGGGTCCAGTCCCGCAGCCATCCGGGCATGATCTTCTCAGGGTCGCGAATGCCCAGCTGCCCGCCGTCGCGCAGAGCGAACTGGATCCCCCCGGCCGCGTAGTGCTGAAGCACGTCTTCGAGCGTCGAAAGGACCATGCTCTTAGGCGACCTGGCGGGAATCAATGTCTTTGGCGCTTTTTCGGTTTTCGTTCCCATCAAATTAGCTCCCATTCTTTCGGGTCCGATAAGGTTTCAGTGTCAATAGAGAGTTGGGTGGTGACAGTGTCCGAAGTGCCCCCAGTGACGTGATTTGGTGTAAAGTCCTCTCGTGAAGAATTAAGACCGGAGACTTTACACCAATCAGCCTCTAAAGGGGCACTTGCAGCACTGTCCTGATCCTGCACAAATTCCCGTTCGGACTCAGTGAGAAGCCCAATTCCACGCCATTTATGGGTTCCGTTGCTCCGTGTGCGTTCGAAGCCGCGTTGCCCCAGCGAGGTGCCGAAGAAGCGCTGGGACTTCGTGTATTCACCATTGTCTTTACACCAGGCTTCATAGGCTTTGTACAGGTCTCCAGCAGCCACTACGGCGTAGGTATGGCGTCCGCAGCATTCCTCGATAAAGGCTCCGATGATGTCCT
>NZ_JBDSQY010000280.1:0-10854 GCF_039929585.1 Capsulimonas sp. | reverse complement strand
AAGAAGAAGCCGCGTTCCACGCCTCAGCCGTAGAACGATCGCCATATTATCTACATTCAAACGCGCCCTGGGAGTGATCCCGGGGCGCGTTTTTGCGTTTTTGACGCCAAAATCCTGCGAAAAGCTGGTGTCAGCGCTGAGGCGGCGGGTATACTGTGGGTCAGAACGCGGCATGAGCCGCGCTTGTCTCCCCGACGAAGGAATCATATGCCCGCTCAACTCACTTTGGAAGAAGTCTCCCGCGTCGCGTTCCTCGCGCGGCTGCAGCTAACCGATGCGGAGAAGACGCGCCTCACGACCGATCTCAACGGCATCCTGGAGCAATTCGAACGGCTCCAGCAGCTCGACACCGAAGGCGTGCCGCCGACGTCACACTCCCTGCCGCTGCAAAACGTGCTGCGCGAAGACGCCGCTCGACCTTCCCTCCCCCGCGATCAGGCCCTGCTGAACGCGCCGGAAAAGCGCGACGGCAGCTTCATCGTCCCTCAGATCGTGGAGGGCTAACCCATTTTGGAACTATTTGAACTGACAGCCCACGAGCTGTCTGAGAAGATTCAGAGCAAAGAGATCTCGGCGCGCGAAGTGACCCAGAGCGTTCTGGACCGCGTCGAATCCGTCGAGCCGCGAGTGATGTCCTATGTGACGGTGACGCGCGATCAGGCGCTCGCCCAGGCGGACGCCGTGGACGCGAAGATCGCCGCCGGCGAGACCGTCTCCCCCGCCGCAGGCATCCCGCTGGCGCTCAAAGATAATCTCTGCACCATCGGCGTCGAGACCACGTGCTCGTCGAAGATCCTGCGCGGCTTCCACCCGCCCTACGACGCCACCGTCGTGGAGAAGCTCAAGGACGCCGGCAGCGTGTTTGTCGGCAAGGCGAACTTAGACGAGTTCGCCATGGGCAGCAGCACCGAAAATTCGGCCCTATTCCCAACCCACAATCCCTGGAACTTAGATTACGTCCCCGGTGGATCTTCGGGTGGCTCGACCGCGTCGGTCGCGGCCGGCGAGGCCGTCTGGTCGCTCGGCTCGGACACCGGTGGATCGATCCGGCAGCCCGCCGCCTACTGCGGCGTCGTTGGCCTCAAGCCGACTTACGGCCGCGTCAGCCGCTACGGCCTGATCGCCTTCGCCTCGTCGCTGGATCAGATCGGACCGATCACCAAGGACGTCCGCGACGCCGCTCTGCTGCTCGGCGCGATCAGCGGCCATGACCCGATGGACAGCACCAGCATCGTCCGTGACGTGCCCGACTACACCAAGGCGCTCACCGGCGATGTGAAGGGCCTGCGCATCGGTGTGCCGAAAGAGTACTTCGCGCAGGGCGTCGAAGGCGTGATCGCCGACGCCGTCCGAGCCGCCGTGGATAAGCTCGTCTCGCTCGGCGCCATCGCCGAGGAGGTTAGCCTCCCCCACTCCGAATACGCCCTGCCGACGTACTATATCTTAGCGCCCGCCGAAGCGTCGTCCAACTTGGCCCGCTACGACGGCGTTCGCTTTGGACACCGAACAGCCCGCGCCACGAGCCACATCGACTTGTTCGAGAAGACTCGCGAAGAAGGTTTCGGTCCCGAAGTCAAGCAGCGCATCATGCTCGGTACATATGCACTCTCGGCGGGATACTACGACGCCTTCTATCTCAAGGCCCAGCAGGTCCGAACCCTGATCAAGCAAGACTTCGACAAGGTCTTCGAGAAGTATGACGTCATCCTGTCGCCGACCGCCCCGACCGTCGCCTTCCCGATCGGCCAGAAGACCGGCGATCCGCTGGCGATGAAGCTGAGCGACGTCCTGACGATCCCGGCGAACATGGCCGGCATCCCGGCGATCTCGCTCCCCTGCGGCTTCGCCGACGGCCTGCCGATCGGCCTGCAGATCATGGCCCCTGCCTTCGGCGAAGAAGTCCTTCTCCGCGCGGCCCACGCCTACGAGCAATCGACCGACTGGCATACACGCCGCGCGAGCTTGTAGATTGAAGCCGTTCTCAGTTGAAAGCGAGTTTCATCACCGGGATATTTGCCCCGGTTATGAAACCCGGGTCTGGGAGCGGCAAGAGCCGCTAACCGTCCGTGCCGGACGGAAGAAAATTGTTGTCGATTAACTGGCATTTGCGTCCGGCACGGACGCTTAGCCGAAGGCTCCCAGACCCGGGTTTCATAACCGGGGATTCGCCGGGTTTTATTCCCGCGCAAATCCTCGTAATTGTGTCATCCATTAAGACTAGGCGCTTCCCAGGATGAAACCCCTTATGAGCAATTACGAAACGGTCATCGGCATGGAGTGCCATGCCGAGCTATTGACGGAAAGCAAGATGTTTTGCGCGTGCGCCAATGAGTTTGGCGGCGCGCCGAACACGCGCACCTGTCCCGTCTGTCTTGGGCTTCCCGGCTCCCTCCCCGTCATGAACAAATTGGCGGTGGAGCTCGTGCTGCGCACGGCGCTGGCGCTGAACTGCCAGGTCTCGCGGGACTGCCTGTTCGCGCGCAAAAACTATTTCTATCCCGATATCCCCAAGGGCTATCAAATCTCCCAGTACGACGATCCGATCGGCCACAGCGGCTACCTGGATATCACGCTGGAGGATGGCTCATCGAAGCGTGTGCATATCCGCCGCGTTCACCTGGAAGAAGATACGGGCAAGCTGATCCATGCGGGCGGCAATGAGAGCGAAGTCGACTACAACCGCAGCGGCGTGCCGCTGATGGAGATCGTTACCGAGTTCCCGCCGGATCTGCATTCGGCCGAGGAAGCGCGGGCGTATCTGGAGAAACTGCGCACCATTCTTGTCTATCTGAACGTCTCGGACGGTAAGATGGAAGAAGGACACCTGCGCGCCGAGCCGAACCTCAGTATCCGCCCCGTGGGATCGGATAAGTTTGGCGTCAAGACCGAGATCAAGAATTTGAACTCGTTCAAGTCGGTGTTCAAAGGCGTGCAGTACGAAGTCGAGCGCCAAAGCGCGCTGCTGGACGAAGGCGGCGTCATCCGCCAGGAAACCCTGGGCTGGAACGACCTGCGCGGCGAAACTTATCACATGCGCTTCAAGGAAGAAGAGCAGGAGTATCGCTACTTCCCCGAGCCGGACCTGGTGCCGCTGCACTTCGAAGACGCCGATATCGAAGCAGCCCGCGCGGCGCTGCCGGAACTGCCCGACGCCAAGCGCGAGCGCTTCGTCACACAGTATGGAGTCCGCCCGTACGACGCCGCCGTCCTGACTTCATCCCGGCCGACGGCAGACTACTATGAGGCCGCCGCCACCGACGGCGTCGATCCCAAGGCGATCGCCAACTATGTCACCGGTGAGCTGGCGCGTTTGATCAACGCCTCGAACCAGGAGATTTCGCAGATCAAGATCACGCCCGCCGCGCTGCGGGATTTGATCGTGCTGCGCGACAGCGGCAAGATCACCAACGGCGTCGCCAAGACCGTCCTGGAGAAGATGTTCGAAACGGGACAGAGCGCCCAGGAGATCGTCGAAGCCGAAGGACTGGCCGCCGTGGACGACGAAGGCGCAATCGCCGCCGAAGTCGACAAGGTGATCGCGGCAAACCCGGATGTCGTGGCTAAGATTCTTGCCGGCAACGACAAGAGCATGGCGTTCCTGACCGGACAGGTCATGCGCGCCACCAAGGGCAAGGCGCGGCCGGATGTGGTCAACCGCCTTCTCGCCGAGCGGATCAAATAAAACTCGACCGTAAGAACCCGAAAGAGTTGGAAATCATCATGATCTCAATGAATCCCTCCCTGCGCCGAGTTTGCGCCCTGAGCGTCCTCGCCGTTCTTCCGATCGCACTGCTCGCCGGCTGCGGCGGCGGCGGTGGAGGGGGCGGAAGCAGCACACCCAGCGGCACACCGCCCGCCATTACCGCTATCGACCCGGTCAACGGAGCCTCCACCGGCGGATCGATCATCACGATCACTGGCACGAACTTCGGGACATCGAGCGCCGGCCTCAGCGTGAAGTTCGGGACGACCACCGCCGCCAGCGTCACCTACATTTCCAGCACCACGATCAAGGCCGTCGCCCCTCCGGGAAACGTCGGCGTGGTGCATATTCTGGTTTCGACCGAGTTCGGGACTTCGACCGCCGTCAACGCCGACCGATTCACCTACACCACCGGCGGCCCGCCGCCCCCGCCGCCGATCTAGCCGGGCGTAACCCCGACACGGATACAGAAATGTCTGCCGCCATGGCGCTTTTGGACACTCTACGCCACACGATCGATCGCCACGATCTGCTGCGGCCGGGACAGAGCGTGATGGCGGCCGTCTCCGGCGGCCCCGATTCACTCAGCCTTCTGCACGCCCTGCATTTGCTGCGAGCCGAACTGCAAATCTCCGCCCTCTCCGCCGCCCATTTGGACCATGGCCTCCGAGGCGAAGAATCCGCCGCCGAGGCCGCGTTCGTCGCGGCGTTCTGCGCGGAGCGCGGCATCCCCTGTTATTCCAAAACTCTCGCCGCAGGCGCACTCACCCATTCCATGGGATCGGGTTTGCAGGCCGCCGCCCGCTCCGCGCGCTACGAGTTTCTCCAGCGCGCGGCAGCACAATTCAGCGCCGACAGGGTCGCAACCGCACACACGCAGGACGATCAAGTAGAAACGATACTCATGCGTATCCTGCGCGGCTCCGGCCTTGAGGGTCTGCGCGGCATCCCTTACTCTCGTGCCAATATCATTCGGCCATTGCGGGACACGACTCGCTCCGAAGTCGAAGCCTATTGCGCCGAACACGGCCTTTCTCCCCGGCGCGATCCCTCCAATATCGATCCCAGCCACTACCTGCGTAACAAAATCCGTTTGGAGCTGCTGCCCGAATTGGAAACGAACTACGCGCTGGGCGTCCGCGCCGCGCTGCTTCGCCTCTCTCAAAACGCCGCAATCGATGATGCTTATTTGCAGTCCCAGACGAAAGCATCACTTACCGCCATTCAAGTGTCAGCATCGGATCGCCAAACCGTTCTGTCCCGACAGCATCTCATGGAACTAGCGGCGGCGCTTCAGCGTCGAACCTTGCGCCTGGCGCTCATGCGGCTGCGCGGAACAGCACAAGACATTGAAGAACGGCACATCGCCAGCTTTCTCACCGCCACTCTCAATCCGACGATCGGTTCTTACTCGATCACTCTTCCCGCCCCAGCATGCCACTTGATGTTCACGCAGGATCATATCATCCTGAGTCTTCCCGAATCAATCGCCTCGGTCAACACCCCCATTACCCTCAATCTGCCCAGCGTTTGCGCATTCAACGAATGGACGATCGAAGCGCGGCTAACGTCCGAGCAAAGCGATGCCGAATACGCCGAGACACTGGACGCCGATTGCGTGGACCTACCGACGCTGTGTGTTCGCAGCTGGCAAAGTGGCGACCGGATGGATGTGTTAGGGCTTGACGGAAAAAGCAAGAAGCTTTCGGATTTGTTCACGGACGCAAAGATACCCCGCGCGCAGCGACCTTCGATCCCAATTGTGGCCGACGCCAATGGGCCGCTGTGGGTGGTGGGGCTGCGTATCGCAGAGCGAGCGCGTACGACGGAGGGAACAGTTCGGTTCTTGAGGTTATGGGCGAGGCCGGACCGCCCCCCTTCCGTGTGCCCCCTGAGTGACCCACCCCCGGCCTTCGGCCGCCCCCTCCCATGAAGCTGGGAAGGGTATATAGGATTTTGATTTCGCAGGCGGCTTTCGTCCGAGAATCTCTTTCCAACCCTTCCCAGTTCCATGGGAGGGGTGGCGCGAAGCGCCGGGGTAGGTCACGCAGGGTCGGCCAAAGGCCAGGGGTAGGTCATACGCGGGGTGGGTAGAACCTGGGCTGCTAAAAAAGGTAAAAAAACAAGAGAAACCCCGGCGTATCCGCCTCGCGGATGCGCCGGGGTTTTCTATGAGGTCGTGAGGAGGGCGCGCGTTAGCTGAGCCGCTTTCGGCGAAGCATCAGGGCGCCGAGGCCGGACAGTCCAACGAACAGAGCCGCGACTGTACCCGGTTCCGGGACGGGGTGGAAGGTGAGGTTATCGTAGTTGGCGTCGCCGGCCAGAACGACTTTCTGGACGCCGAGGCCGTTGAACGTCAGCGTCTGGCTGATCGTCTGATCGATATTGTCGAGCGAGAAGAGCAGCGCGCCGTTCTTGTCGTAGAAGCTGTAGCTTGCGTTCGAGCTTCCATATCCCAGTGGATCGGCGACCAGGTCGATGGAGAACTTGTCGATCCCCACGCCGTACTTCGTCGAATCGAACAGGATGTCGACGGCGCCATGGGAGCCGTCGAGCGAGTTCGGCGCCGAGGTGAATGTCGTGTCGGTGGTCTGGACGTCCGTGTAGAACGGGCCGCCTTCGCCTACGAACGAGACGCCCTTAGACACACTGTAAGTGTTGTTCACCACTTCGCCGGCGTAAACGTCGTCGAAGTTGATCGTGGTGTCGGCGTGGGCCGCCGCGCCGAGCGCCCAAGCGCCCAGCACGGTTCCCAAGGCCAGAGTTCGCATGATGCGATTACGCATGGGGGGTGGCCTTTCGAATTAATATCCGCCCAGAGCGCTCTTCGCGAGCTTGAAGAACACGTCGGTGTTCTCCTGGACGCCGATGAATTGCTCAAAGGCGCGGCTGCTGGAGCTGTAAGCGGAAACGGGAATGTCAGTGGCGGTGTGCACGGCCTGATCGGCGGCCACGGCCTGGCCGCGAAGGAAGAAGCCGTTGTCGCTCTCCGGATGGCGATCACGCGGGGCAACGGTGTAGCCTTTGGTCGCGAGTTCCGCCTTGATGTTGTTCGGCGCCAAGCTGTCGATGATCGTCAGCGGCTTGGTCAGCCAATCCTCGTAGCGGTCGCCGCTCGCGCCGTAACCGATCAGCAGCTTGCCGTCGATATCGGAGTTGACGGGGAAGCCGTCCGCCGCGATGGCGTAGTGCGGGAACGATGCGGCGTCGTAGGTGCCGACGACCTTCTGGCGGTTCGGCTGAATGCTCGGGTCCAGGATGGCCTTGTCGCTTGGCAGAGCCTTGAGGTTCGCGATCGACGTGTTCAGAGCGCCGATGATGCTGAAGCCGGAGCACTCGTGGTCCGCGAGGACGATCACGACGGTGTCGCCGACTTTATCAGCGAAGGCGCGGGCCTTGGCGACGGCGGCGTCGAACTCGATCGTTTCCCAGATGGCGCGGTCGGCGTCCATCGCGTGGGACTGCTTGTCGATATGCGCGCCTTCGACCGTCAGCACGAAGCCCTTCGGGTTCTTGGCGAGCACCGTCAGCGCGGCGTCGGTCATCTCGTCCAGCATCGGCTGGTTCGGCGCATGGTAGTCGTCCACAATGCCGGTCACGCCGGGGTTGCGCTGCTTGGCGATCTTGTCCAGCGCGACATTCATGTTGCCATAGCCAAAGAGGCCCAGCAGCTTCGTACCGCTCGTCGCGGCGGCGCTGGTCAGACCGGTGCGGTCGGTGACGTAGGTGAAGCCGTCACCGGTAAAATCGGCGATCAGGTCGCGGCTCGGATCGGCGGCGCCCGCGGGAACGCCCCACTTCGTCACGAGGTCGGCCGGGAGCGGCGTATAGTCGGTGGAGGCGGTGCGGCTGGAGAAAGGATCGGATGCCGGCAGGAACCAGCGGCGTCCGCCGCCCAGCAGAACCGTCAGGCCTGTGCTGTTGCGCTCGTCGAAGAACTGGTCGCAGATGCCGGTTCCGGCGCCGCGGTTGCCTGTGTGGGCGGCGTTGGCGGCGGGGGTGGCGTCCTCAATGTCGGCGGTTGAGACGATCCCGAGCGACTTGCCCTGGGTGCGGTGCAGATATTCCGAAAGGTACTCGACGCGCGGATAAGCGAACGTGTTCGTCAAGTGCGAGGGGTAGACGCCTTCCTGGCCGTTGAACGCATGGTTGCCCGTCGTGTAGCAGCACATGCCGGGCGCGGAGTCCGTGATGATCGAGTTCAAGGACTCGGTCAGGATCTGTCCGGTGCCTGGGAACTTGTCCATGTTCAGGAAGCCGAGCGGGCGGCCGTTCACAGCGCCATAGCGGACGATGCGGGCGGCGGTGCGGTGCGCGGCGCCCATGCCGTCGCCGAGCATGATGATGACGTTCTTTGCCGGGCGGCGGTTGCCGTTCGGATTGATCACTTCAAATTTTGCTGTGGCGGTGGTGCTGCCCGATCCGTCGGTGACGACGGCGGTCAGCGTGTGCAGACCAGCGGCGGTCGGCGCATGGTAGCCGCGGACATTGAAGCCCGTGTAGCCGGCGACGGTGTCGTTGGAGGTCGGGGCGACATTCGCGCCGTCGATCTTCAGCGAGGTCAGCGTGACCGCGCCGGCGGCCGGCAGGGCTTCAATTCGAATGTCAAAGCGCTGGTCGGACAGGAACCGGGCTCCGTCGACAGGCGCGACCGAGACGGTCGGGGCCGCGAAGCTCGCGTGTCCCGCCAGCAGGGCGGTGGCGGCGAGCCCGAGGCAAATACATTGCCGGTTGATCGATCGCATTATTGATGTCTCCTTAGCGATAATGGCGTCTTTGCGCGCTTATTTGTGAGAAGTTTTGACGGGTGTGGCGGGCGCCTTCAGAGGCGCCTGATCCAGAATAATACGAATGCGAGAGATATCGCCCTTCTCGTCTTCCTGCGCACCGACCTGAAGCGTGCCGGTCACGAGGACGGGGCGTGGAACGAACTCGATCGCGCGGCCCTTAAAGCTGCGAACGATTACGCGCACCGATTCCGGAGGAAGATCGGCGGTCCCGGCCCCTTCCTCGTCGCAGAACGTCGGATGAGGACAAACATAGAAGGCGCCCAGGGGAGCGTCCTCCATATGAGCCATAAAGCCCGTAATTTGGACATGCTTTCCATTCAAGCCTTTCAGCTTGTCCGAAAAGTCGAGCGCTCCATTTTTGGTTTCGAAGAAATCCTTGAAGTTGAGAACAGTCGCCGGCACAGTTGCTTGGGAGGCGGTTTTGAGCGGCTTGACGATCGGGGCGGGCTTGACAGCGGCTGCGGTCAAACCGTGGGAAGCGAGCAGAAGAACGAGCGTGGATAACATCGGGCGGACCTCCAAAGACACTGGCGTTGTGACCGGGGAAAGTCTATCACCGCGACGTTAAGAGGGCGTTAAGGGAAGGTTAAATCGACATTAAGCTTTTCACGAAGGAGTGAGATTTATGGTTCGCGGCGCGCCGATCCAATGGCGCGGCCCAGGACCGAATCGGGCGGCGCGGTCGCCGGGATTGGCAAGCTGACAGCGGTCCAGCGACAGACAGCCGCAGCCGATGCACGCCGTCAAGCCCACGCGAAGGCGCTGCAATTCGGCGATGCGCTCGTCAATCCGCGCCGTCCAGGCGCCCGAAAGCTGAGACCAATCCTCCCCCTCCGGTCCGCGTCCCTCCGGCAGTTTCGCCAGCTCCGCCGCAACTTCGTCCAGGCTCATTCCAATCCGCTGAGCAAAGACGATAAACGCGACCCGACGCAAAACGGCGCGCGGATATCGGCGATGCCCCGCCCCGGACCGCTGCGATGTAATCAAGCCTAGTTCCTCATAGAACCGCAGCGCCGAGGCCGCCACGCCGCTGCGGCGCGAAACTTCACTGATTGCGATGAGATTATCCATCCACAAAAGATACCCGAAATCCCTCTTGACTTCAAGTTCACTTGAACTTGTATACTGAACTTCAACACGAACAGAGAAAGAGTCAGGAAAGGGAAAAGATGAACGAGAAATTAAACGTCGCGCTGATTTACGGAAGCACGCGCGAAGGCCGATTTTGCGACACCATCGCCGATTGGATCGCCGCAGAGATTTTGCGGCGCGGCGACTTCGCGCTGGACCTTGTCGACCCAGCGAAGCTGGACCTGCCCACACGCCACCAAAAGCTGGAAAGCGAGGCGCTACGCGCCCTGAAAGCGCGCCTCATGCAGGCCGACGCCTTTGTGATCGTCACGCCCGAATATAACCACGGCTACCCCGCCGTCCTGAAGTTCTTAATTGATTCCGTGTACAGCGAGTGGCGGGCAAAACCCGTCGCCTTCGTTTCCTACGGCGGCGTTTCCGGCGGCCTGCGCGCGGTCGAACAATTGCGTCCCGTCTTCGCGGAACTGCACGCCATGACGATCCGCGACTGTGTCAGCTTCGCCAATCCCTGGGAACAATTCGATCCCAGCGGCGCGCTGCTCAATCCCGAACGCGCCATGAAATCGGCCACGTTAATGCTGGATCAACTGAAATGGTGGGGAACGGCGCTGCGCGCCGCGCGAGAGGCAGACGAGTCTCTACAAGCGGCGGCCTGAGAAAGCGATTGACGGAAGGGCTTACCAGCCCTTCCGCCACTTCGCCGGGTCGTATCCCTTAAACCCGTAACAGCGCACGATCTGGATCGTTCGGATCGGCTTGCGGCCGTACGGCGGATCTCGGTAAAGCAGCAGCGCGGGCTGCGGTTCGACGCGCGTGAACACAGCTTTGAGATCGTCCAGGTGATCCATCGTCTCGATGTCGTGCACATACACGGCGTTGCGGCCTTTCAGCTCGTCGGAGGTTTCCCAGAACATATACTGGTTTGGCCGGTCATGCAAAAACAGCGAATACGTTTGGGGCTTGCCGGGCAGGTAAAACGCCATCTCGGACGGCATCCGGTAATTCACGCTGAACACAAAGGGGTCGCCGCCGATGGCGCGCCGCTCAGCCTCCACGCGCGTCGCCATCTCCGGCCAGCCGTAAAGCTCAGAGGTGCGATCCTTGGAAGGATTGGAATACTTCAGGCCGACGGAATAGAGGATCGAGGGAAACAACGCGCCGACGGAAAGAACCGCCGCCAGCGAGACGGACGCAATCGCCCAGCGGCGGCCCGTCACGCCGCGATCCCACATTTTCGTGAGCGCCAGCGCCAGCAGACATGCGCCGGTG
>NZ_JBDSQY010000279.1:0-44085 GCF_039929585.1 Capsulimonas sp. | reverse complement strand
TTCCAGGCCGTTGCGCCGCATCCACAGCGGCGCGCGCCGCACCCGTCCCGCCGCCATCTCGAACGAGCCGCCGACGCCGATCGAAACCGGAACCTGAAGCATATCACGGTTGGCGGCAATCCATTTTTCCTGCTTGGGCGCGCCGAAGGCGACCATAAGGATATCGGGCGCGGCCGCACAGACGGTCTCCCGAATTCGCGCCTGCTCCTCTTCCGTTCCAAACGTTTCGAACGGAGGACAATAAGTTCCGCAGATGTTCGCTTTAGGGTATCTCGCCAGCACCGCCTGCTTGGCTCGGTCGGCGACGCCGGGCACGCCGCCGAGGAAGAACAACTTCAATCCCTGCTCGTGCGACGCCTTGGACAGCTCCCAGAACAGATCGCTGCCGGCGACGCGCTCCTGGATCGGACGCCCACTCTTCCCAGAGTATAAGCGAGAGAGCCAGACGACCGGAGCTCCGTCCGCGAGAACAAGATCTGCGGCATGATAAACTTCGGCGAAGGCGGGATCCCGGTCCAGCATGACCAAATGGTCAAGGTTTCCGGTGCAGACGAACCGCGCTTTATCGTGCTTGCGCGCCATCGCCACCACTTGCTCTACCGCCTGAGACATCGTTACATTATCAAAAAGTACGTTTGCGATTGGCACTTTCATGTCTTTGAGACCTTCTGCTTCAAGCTCTCCCACATATCCTTGGCAAAAGCCTGCATAGAGGCGTGGTTCGCCTCCGCATTGGCTTCATTCGTATCGAGAGGGCACATGAATCGGAGGAAATATACGGGCGTCCCCTGCTGTCCGATCAGCGCGCTTTTCAGCATCGCGAAACGGATCTGCGTGGGCGAATCGATGATCTTGCCGTCGACGACATACACATAAAGCATATCTTGCGACGGACCATTGGGATTGCCGACAGCGCGGCACGATCGGGCGGCGATGTTCGCGCCGGGAATTGCCTCGGTATGGTCGTTCTCCAAACGCCACCCGGCGCCGACCAGGCAGGAGCGAGGATCGTGAAGGGCGCTGCGATCCGTTCCGCCGATCAGGACAAAGTCGATGGGAACGGCGCCGCCTCCCTCATAAGCTCGTTCGATGACATCTCCGCTGCCGAGCGCCTTCGTGACTTCCGGCGGCATGACGAGATCCTTGCCAGCCGTGTAGCCGGCGACGGAATGCGGCACCTCGGCGGACGCGACGCCGATGAACTTGGGCGGCCGCGGCACGCTCCACACCTTGCTGGTGAGCAGAGCAGCCGCGAAGATTATTACTAGAAGATAGGCCATCCGGCGAACTTGCGACATCCCAGTACCTTTGCCAGCGAAAACAGGACGATAAAGCCCAAAACGAGGGTAATCATTCCACTCCAATCGTGAAATGTGTGCGCGGCGTCCGCGCTAATGCACTCGCCGACAACTCCGATCAAGGCGATCCGCACGGAGTTAATTACCAGACTGAGCGGCAGGCTCAGCAGGAAGATGCCGGCGCGCTTGATCGGCGAGCCATCCACGAGATAGGCGAAGGCTCCACTGAATGTCAAAAGGGCGAGAAGTGTTTTGAACCCCGAACAAGGAACGTCGACGAACAGAGAAAAATTCTCCATCTCAATGACACTCCCATCCAAATGGGTGTTAAACGTCAGCAGGTGCAAAATCTTGTTCGCAAAAACCGTCGACATCATCTGAATGCGCAGGGTGGCGTCATTCAGGACTGGCCCAGGCAGAGGCGCCATGAAGGCGAGAAAGGCCATCGGAATGGCGACCACCTTGACTAACGCGTTGCCGCAAACGAGCCAGATGGAGCTCCAAACACAAAGCAGGAAGGCGCTCGACATGATCGCGAACATATCGCGTTTGATTGCAAAAACCAATAAGAATAGCGACGGCAGCAGCACCACGAAAGCGAAGTAATTCGGCTTCTTGGGAGCGGCGGCGATCGCCTCGCGATGATGCCAGAGCATCAGGGCGACGAAAAAGGGGATGATAGGGGCGTGGGCGTAATAGGATTCCGGCTTAGTGAACTCATAAGCCCACCAGGACAGCAGAGGCCACGCCAGCCAGGCAAGCAGGGCTGCGGCGGCGGCGAACGGCGCGACCGTGCGCCAATCGATTTTGCGCCAGTCCAGCGAAGGCGCTCCGGAGGAGCCGCCGTCGACTGCTTTCAACGGACCATCATTCGGTTGTTCAAAAATTGTTGACATTCCACTAGCCTATACGCAATTTCTGTGCCAAGCGTCACAGAAAATAGCAATCTTACCAGGCAGGGACTAAAAAGCGAGGCAACGACTGCATTTTGACTACACCGTTGCCCCGCGCAGTGTTCACTCCGACAGGCGAAAAACGCCTCGCGCCTTTTGTTGTGCGCGTGGCGTTCCCAAGCCAGGAGCAAGACTTACGCCGAGAGGCGGGACGCCTTGCGGCCACGGAAGGCCAGAAGCGCCAGACCCATGCCGCCGATCAGGAACGCAGCCACGGGGGCCGGTTCGGGGGATGGAAGCAGAGGAGCCGGATCACTGTCGAACGTGCCCGTGCCCGAGGTGGAGAAGGGAACAAAGTTGCCCTTGCCACTCGCGAGGTTACCAGAGGTCTTGACGGCCAGCGCGCCACCACCTGTAAGGTTCGTCAACGATGTGAACGAGAAGTTGAAGTCTTGCTCAATCGTGTGGGTGAAGTTCAGGAAGTCCGAGCTGTAGTTGACGGAGTCGCCAAGACCGGTGTCGCCACCGAAGCTCAGCGTGCGTCCGCCGATGCGGCCCGTGAGGGCGCCGGTGGAAGCCGTTGTCGTCAGCAGGTTCGTGCCGGGGATATTGCCAGCGGTGATTGCCGTGAACGTGAACGTGACGTTCTTAAGCTTCTGCATGACGGAAACGCCAGCCGGGCTGCCGACGAGGGCAGTGCCGTCCGCCTTGGTGACAACGCCATTAACCTGCCCCGAGAACGACAGCAACGCTTTGATTGACGTGCCAGACGCGCCGTAAGCATTCGGAACCTGGTACGTGAACGTCACAGGGATCGTCGCAGATACGAGCGTGAAGGTGCTGTTCGGACCCGCCGAGTTGGTGTACCGGAACGGATTCGCAGTTCCGCCACGGAGACTAAAATCCGCAAACGTAACGGGAGTCGCAGTTGCGGGCGCAACACAGGCGGCCATGACAGCGGTAGCTGCAAAGACGCCGGAAGCGATTTTCTTGAGATTCATAGTTGTTTTCACCCCCCCTCAGTTGTGGATGCAATGCCGGCTCGTGAGAGCGGTGACGGACTTTTCAGCCCATCCGGCATTTCAGCAGGCGATGCGAGGGTAACATCGCCCGATTATTTAGATAGCAATATTCATGCCAATCTTCCTTAGAAACGCCCGAATCAAAATAAGTTTATATTAAATTTTATTTGGTTCGAAACGCTCGCCAGTCAGATCCACTAATAATATACACCATGTTTCTGGGAATCAAGCGTTAATATCGGCTAGCTTACATAAAACTCGCACAACTAGCAGGGAAACATAGGGTTACTTGCCGGCGTTGGCCATTTCGGCTTCCCGGAAGTACGCCTTGTACCGCTCGATGTTGAATTTCGGCTTCGCTTCTTTGTACAGGCGGAGGATCATCTCCTGGGGACCAGGCGCTTTCGCCAGCCGCGCCTGGCGCTCCACCTCGGCGTGGATCTTCGACAACGGCGGAACGGCGGTCGCTTCGCTTTTATTCACCTTGAACGTAATGAAGTTCTTTCCCAGCTGAATGGACTTGATTTCACCCGGCTTCATGCGAAATACGGTCGCGCTGATCGCATTCTTGTACTGCAGGGGCAGCGCATCCATGTTGACCTTGAAACCATTGACACCGACCACATGCAGCCCTGGCTGCCGCGCGATCACGTCCTCGCCCAAACCTTGCTTGAGGTCGGCTTCGGCGGTGCTGGCGTCCTGAGAATTGTCGGTGACGACCATGGTCGTCCCAACCTGCATCGGCAGGGTGAACTGCTTTTTGTTCTTCTGGTAAAACGCCTGGATCTCGGACTCATCTACGGTGACGCCCTTGAGACGCAGGTTCTCCAGAGAAATATCCGTCCCCAGATCCTGTTTGAAGACCTGGAACTTCTCCGGCTCGGACTTCTCATCGGGCAGCAACTGAGGCGAACGGCGCTGCAGCTCCACTAACCGAGCGGCGATGTCGGCGTCCGTCGCCGCAAGGCCGGCGCGTTTCGCGGCCTGCCCAACGATCTTTGAGTAAACCATCTTCGTCAGGACCGGCTTGCCGGACTGGAATTCCAGCGCATCCTGGAATTCTTTCTTGGTTATGGATGCGCCATCGAACGAGACGACGGGACGAGATGTCGAATACCGAGAATAGAGAAGACCATTGGCGATGAGCGACGCCACGAGAAGAACGGCGAGAATGCCCGTAAGGTACTGCTTCATTGGAGGATATACCTAACCTTGTTTGAAATGATCCAGCCCTGAGGCTGGCGGCGCGTCAACGTACATACGTCGGCGATTATTAGTTCGTTCCCTTGCTCCGCGCCGGCGCGGGGAAGGCGCCTTCGGACTGCGCCGAGGAAACGCCTTCGCGCAGGGAGCTGGCGATGCTGTCGGCCCACCGGTCCAGGCTGGCGTTGTCTTCCAGCCAGCGGCGGCCCGCTTTGGCGAGACGCGTTCGCAGCGGTTCGTCTTCACGCAGACGCATGATAGCTTCGCGCCAGCCGGCGACGTCTCCGGGGGCGACGTAGAGGCCGGTTTCACCGTCGATGATGACGTCGGTCTGGCCGGTGGTGCGCGTGGCGATCACGGCTTTGCCCATGGACATGGCTTCCAGAATGGTGGTGACACCAGCCTGGAAGTCGTTCTCGTACAGCGGAACGACGACGAAGAGGGACTGCGCGTACAGGGTCCGCAGGTCGCCGTATTCGTAGCGGCGGGCGTCTACATTGGACGGCAGCGTCCGGTTTTCCGTCTCGTTCTGGTGCTTGGACCAGGGCGAGGACGCCGCGAGCTTCACTGAAAGATCGGGCATGGTCGAAACGGCTTCGATTAGGGTCGGATAGTCGCGCCATTCCAGACCCGCCGAGGAAATTTGGTTCTCGATCACCGGAACGTCTGCGAGCGGGCGATAGAACTGATCGTCGGCATGAAACGGAATCAGGCGCAGCGCCGAGCCGGGAACGCCGAGCGTCTGCAGCGCGAAATCGTACTGCGTCTGCGCGTAAACAAAGATGCGGTCGATCTGCTTATGCGCCTTCGCCGTGGTAAAGAAGATCCGCTTCTTGCCGGTCGAAAGGCGATGCCCAATCGTCACATGCCACGGACGGCTCGGCGCCGTCTTGAGCAGCAGAGCTAGCGGGATTGAGATGTTCTCCCCGTTGGTGAACACAGCGCCGTAGGCGGAGCGACGCACGAACCCGGCCATCGCCATCCCCGCGTCGCGTCCGCCCTTGAGCGCGGCCTTGACCAGCGGATTTGTGTCCGCATCCAGTTCGGCGTATCCGTAGAGTTCCGCCGTATCGCCCTGGGCCTCCAGACGGTCGGCCAGGGCGTAATAATCCATCGTCGGATGCCGGTCCACCGTCTCTGGACGCGCCTTCAGCACGCTCGGGATCAGCAAAAGTATCTTCATGCGCTCAAGCCGCCTTGCGGGCGACCCCTTTCACCACATCCACCAGTTTTCGATAATTCGTCGCCGCGTCGAAGCGCGAGAGCGCGGATTCCCGCGCGCGCACACTCATCGCGGCCCGCTTTTCATGGTCGGTCGCAAGTTCCGTGATCGCGGCGGCCAGCGCATCGGCGTCGTCCATCGGCACGATCAAGCCCGTCTCGCCATGGCGCACCGCTTCACTCAGAGCGCCGACGTCGGTCGCGATCACCGGCAATCCAGCGGCCAGCGCCTCCATGACGGCCAGCGGCAGGCAGTCCCCCCGTGATGGGAAGACAAACAGATCCGCCTCGGCGAACCGCTCCAGCAGCTCCGGCGTATTAGGTTTGACTCCCCGGTAAACATCGACGCCGTCCACGCCGTCGCCGACGCCCTCGGTGATCGTCACGATCTTCAGGCGGGCGTTCACCTCGGCGGGCAGGCGCTTGAACGCCTCCAGCAGCGTATCTCCACCCTTGCGCGGGAAATCGCCGCCGACGAACAGCAGGTTGATCGGCCGTCCCTCGACCGAAGCGCGCTTCGGAAAATCCCAGCGCGCGGTGTCGATCCCGGGCGGGATCACCGTGACTTTGTTCGCCGGTACGCCATAATCGTCCACCAGGGATTGTTTGGCCCACTCGGACCATGTCACCAGCGCCTTGGCGGCATGGAAGGCGCGCTCATTGAGCTGCTTTTTCAGCGCCTCCACGCGCGCGTTGCCGCTGGGAACGTGACCGTAAAACGCGCCCAGGGCGTCGTATTGCAAAGGCGTCGCGTCCAGAGAAACAACCGAAGGCGCGCGCCGCATCAGCGATTCCGAGAACAGCGACGTCACCTGCGTGTGAAACAAAATGGCGTCGATCTTGCCGATGTGCGGCCGCAGTCCCAGCAGCGCCCCCAGCGAAGCGCGGGCGGACCAGTTCGATTTGATGAACGGCAGTTTCGTCCACCACCCAGGCGTATCGTGATAAGGCAGGTCGATGTAAATCGGTGTAACGTCACGGTCATCCTCAAGAATACGTTTGAGGTTTTGGGCGTGCGTGACGTGACCGAGCGAATATTCGAGAGCAAATGCAAGGTTCATAAAAAGGCAGTCGATGGGCGAGTGGGAGCGGTGTTCAGCGCGCTTTCATTATAGCGCAAGAGTGCGGGATTTCAGCGGCGAGGAGATCCTCGGCCACTTCATCCCAGTAATGACTGCAAGACTCGTGCCAAAAGCATTCGATCCGAGCATGGGGCCTTTCAAGACAAATCGCCGGAAGCGGCTGCTTCCAGCGATTTGTTCGCGAGCTTATTGCCCGTCTTGTCGTCGATCCGAAGTTACTTCGGGAACGCCGTCAGGACTTCGAAGCCCATGTTATCCCAGTGCCGCTCATCCGAGAACGGGCGGTAGTTGTACCAGTACGGGTCGAGCTGCTGGCAGATCAGCTCCGGACGATCGTTGCCGGTGTGGTACACCTGATGCACGAAGTAAACCTGCATTTTGCTGAACGGGATCGGGGTCGTGATCGGTCCGTCCCACTCCACGACGCCGTTCTCCACGAGCCGGTAGCGATTCTGCGTCAAGTACAGGTCGAACTTGTGCCGCTTGTCCAGATCCCTCATGTCGCCGTTGATGCCCGCCACATGATTGATGTTGACACGGACATTGGACTGCAGGATGCTGGTATAGGTGTTCAGCACCGTCTCCACACCCTGCACGCACTGCTTGGCGTCGCTCCGTTCCTTGCCAATTTCCCAGCGGAAGCGGTCGCCTGATACTGTCGGCCACAGTCCGCCATCCAGCTTCGCGGGATGGATCAGCGGGTCGCCCGCCGCGCCGATCTGCACTTCACACCATCGCCGTCCATCGAAGTGCGCGTCAACCTCGAAGGTCACATGCAGCACCCGGCCGCCGGAGATGTCTGCGGTCGCCTTGGGGATCATGGCGAGCGTGGCGTTGTTGTTGTGCAGTACGTCCGTCTTGTGCGCCGTGCCTCCGTCATAGACCGTATCCATGAAGTGGTTGCTCATGAAGAACATCTTTGTGTAATCCATGTCGGCGTCGTAGTTACGGATCGTCCACTTGTCGTTGGCGTATTCCTTCACGTACTGATTGGTGGCGTTCGCGGGGCCGTCATGATTGGCGGCTGCGATCGCCGGGTCGATGGTCTGCATTTGGACCAGCGGCTTGGCGTTCCGGAAGTTATCGAAGAACACCTGCGAGCCCGTCAGCACGACCGCCTTCGGCGTGGCGTGGAAGACTGCGGAGCGAGCGATGACGCGAGGCAGGTTTGACGGATCGCCCTGGCCGTTGATCGCGACACTCATAACGCCGTTCATCGCCATGGCGCCCGGCCCCATCGCGCCGTCCATGATCTGGAACGGTCCGAGCTTGTCGACCGCTTCGACCACGAGATCGGCTCCGGCGACAGGGTCCAGACCGTTCATCTCGATGCTCAGGCCGCCGCCGCTGTACTTCATGGAGCCGCTGTTCGCCGCGTTGTAGATGCGATAGTCCACCGCGCCGGGAACGGCGTTGAAGAAGATCACTGCGCTGTCGTCATTGGCTTTGACCGACGTGACTTGCACGACGCCGGGAATCACCGGCAGAGTATTGGCCGCGACCGTCACCGAGACGGGAGTGCTGCCGCTGGTTTCAGGATAATCGATGACCGCGCTATAGGCGCTGATTTGATATTTATGGACCTGACCGATGCTTACGTCCTCGTCGAAATATGACAGCGACCAGATGCCCGAAGCGATCGCGACACCGTCACGATACACATTATAGAAATCGTCCGCGCCGTTGCCAAGCCAGGTCAAAGCAACGCGGGGTTTGCTGTTGTTCCATTGGGAAACAGCCTTCACCGACGTCGGAACGACCAGAGGCTTCGGAATGTAGTTCAGCGCCACGCCGGGCGCTTTCGCGCCATAGGAGAAGGAGAGCGAGCTCGGAATGCTTTCCATGCCCAGCATATCCACCGCAGTCACGGTATAGGTCAGGCCCTTGCTGAACTCGCTGGTCGCCAGCTGATAGCTGGTTCCGCTCACGCCAGCCGCGATCAGATCGCCGTACTGATAGATGTTGTAAGCAAGCGCGCCGGCGACGGGAGACCAGGCGAGAGAGTCGGTCGGCGCGCCGACCCACATGTTCTTCACCGCAACATTGGCGGGCGGAAGCAGAACGTTGCCGGGTCCAGCGTTCGCGGTCAGCGGCGGCGACGGGGCTACGGCGATCGCGGCGTTCGAGTTGGCGCTCTGGCCATACTTGCCGTTGGTTCGCACCGTATAGGTGTAGGTATTTCCGCTCTCGGTGCTCATATCGATGAGGCTGGAGCCGGAAAGCGCATCTTTCAGCAGTACGTTATTGCGGTAGACCGAGTAGGAAACAGCGTTATCGACGGTGTTCCAGCTCAGGATCATATGCGGCATCGGCTGACCAGTGGTGGAGCAGCTCACGGCCCAGCGGGGCTGAGCGGTAAGGGACGCTGGAACTTCGGTCACCGGGTTGAACAGAGCGGCGACGATGTTTGAGAAGGCGGTCTCCTTCGTGGCGTCCACATAAGCGCTGATCTTGTAGTAGTGGACTTTGCCAGGCTCGGCGTTGCGATCCAAAAACGTCAGTGGAGACTGGCAGGCAACGCGGACATCATCACGGTAGATATTATAGTACGCCGCATTGTTGACTGTCGACCAATTCACGCGAACGCCGATGCCCGCCGGAGTATCCTCCAGCGCGGCGGTCAGTGAGGCCGGCCCAGCGACCAAAGCTCCCCCGGTCAAGTTAGTCTTTGCCACTGGCGCTATATATTGCGCATAAACGATGCTCGAATAGTTGCTGGGCTTGTCGCCGACGAACGCGGTAACCTTGTAAGCATGACGGGTCTTCGGATCGGAAGTCGTGTCCAGTAACGTGGTCGTGGTGGATGTGGGGCAGGCAATGCGAAAATCATCCCGGTAGACGTTGTAGTACTTTACGTCCTTGACGGCCGCCCACTTCACACGGATGCCCTTGGTTGTCGTAGTGGTTTCCGACTGTGCGCTGATGGACGCAGGGCCAGCAACACGAATAATGGTTGTATTTGCGGCAATCGGCGCCGCCAATGTCGATAAGGAAAACGTGGACGCTCCCCATGTTAACCCTGTGAGGACCAGGGCGCTTCGCAATTTCATTTATATCTCCAGCGCGTCTTATGGATGCGCTATAGCTTCGATTTTAAAGGAGGCGATGAGGCCTCCAAAAAGATCATCGGAGCTTGTGGGGAGATTTTTAATGGTATGAATACAAAACCAGTATAATTGCGTACAGTAATTAAATCAGGGTGAACGGAGGGGCGTTTAGTCGCACTAAAAAAGATTGCAAACATTTAATTTGCATGCTTGCTCTCTTTTAATTAACCAACTCATGTTACGCACAGACTGCCCGGCGATTAAAATCGCGGCTAGAAGTGCACGATGTCGCCCTCCGGCGACCCCAGAAACGCATTCGAAGACGTTCTGCTGGAGTGCCCGGAGGGGCACATCGTGCACTTCTAGCCGCGATTTTAATCGCCGGGCGCAGTTTGCGTAACATGAATAACTAAGGCTGGGCGTGAGGGGAGAGCAGACGGCGCATCGGCTTGGCGCCAAGCTCCTGCTGCGCGCTCTCCAGGTAGCGGACGTTGTAGATGATGCTGAGGGCGCCGATCGCCGGACCGGCGCGGCCGGCGCGGTACGCCATCGCGGCCCCGGAACGGAGCAGAGAACGGATCATTGGGCCAAGCGGAGGAGCCGTCATTACGACCGAAGCGATCAAGCGAGTCGGAAGACTGCGGCCGTGATAGCTCTTACGCACCACGTTCCAGTCGACATCGCCCGCGCGCGCGCGCACCACGTCCAGCTGCCCGTACGACGCCGCGACATTGAGCCAGCTGTCGAACGTTCGGAAGGGACGATGCACGCCGTCCGCCTTGGGATCGAAGACAAAACGAACGCCGCGCTCGCGCCGCATCCGGTGAGCCAGCTCCACGTCTTCCTGGCGCTTGAAGTTGACATCGAACCCACCCACCGCCGTCAGATGCTCGCGGAGCAGCGATGCGTTTCCGGTATAGAAATGCTGAGGGCCGGCGGATTTCCAGACGCCAGTCACCAGATTGGTGTACTGCTTCTGCAGCATCGCATGCTCCCACGCGATCCACGGCGGCTCCGCCCGGCGGCGTTCCGGGTCGGGGGACATCGGACCGATCACCACGACCTTTTCGTCCTGAGCGTGGTGCGCCATATGCGCGGCGAGAAATTCCGAGATCGGCTCGACATCGTCATCGATAAAGACTATGATTCGGCCGTGCGCCTCCTGAATTCCCCGGTTACGCGCGCGCGCCGGCCCGCCGTTTTCCTGGGTAATCGGGCGCAGCGCATAAGGCGCCGTGCGCGCGTACTCTTCCAGAAACACGTCGGTGCCGTCGGTCGATCCGTCGGAAACGACGACGACTTCGAAATCGTCTACTGGATGGGTCTGCCGAGCGAGGCCGTCCAGAGTGACTTTCAGACTGGCTTTTCGGTTGTATGTGGGAATAACGACGGAAATCGTGGGCATGGGTATTGCAGTTCGTTTTTAGATTTGAGAGGCGCGTCTAGCCGAGATGACGGCCGACCGTCGCGGCAAGGTCCGCGTAGGACTTAACGCCCGTCATCTCCTCCATGGAGAGCGTCAGGCCAAAGGCCTCCTCCACGGCGGACATCAGCGTCAGATGGTTGAATGAGGTCCAGGAGGGCAGCGTCGCGGGCGACGCCGTACCCTCAATCTCTTCGGCGTCCACGCCCAGGGTCTCGGCCACAATGTCTTTCAGTTTTGTCTCGTTATCGATGGTCAGCATGGTGGTCTCCCTTTGGTGTCTCGTAGTGCTATCGGTTAGCGGATGAGCGGATCGAACCGCTCCATCGTTTCCACGCCATCCGGCGCTGGTTCGCTGAAACGGCGGATGACGGCGGCGGCGGCGGCCTCCACGGGCATGGCGTCCATACGGCCCATCGGCGTATTGGTCTGGTCGGTCAGCAGGCGCGGCGGGCGGACGATGAGCGACTGCACGGAGGGCTGCTGCGCCTGAATGGCGCGCGTCATTCCCTCAATCGCGTATTTCGCGGCGACATAGTGCGGCCATTCCGCCGGGACCGTGCGCACGAACTCAGAGGAAATCACCACATTCCAGCCCTTACGCTCGGCGAGCAAGTCGATAAACGCTCCCGCAGGGGCGCTCACCAGCGCCACGCTCTGCGTGATAAACTCCTGAAACCGGCCCAGCGCCTCCGGGGCGAAGGCCAGCGCCCGGATCGGAGGGCAGGCATTGCAGATCAACATGTCCAGCCCGCCTCCATCTTCCTGGATTTGGGAGCACAGCGTTTGCAGCCAGGTAATGTCGGTGGCGTCGCCCTGCACGAGTTCGATCTTGCCGGGCGCTTCTCCTGCTTGACTTCGCACGGCTTCCGCCTCAACGGCGCTATGCTGGTATGCAAGAAGGACCCGCGCGCCCTGCAGCGCCAAGCCCAGCGACAGGGCAGCCCCGAAGCCCCGGCTGCCTCCAATGACCAAGGCCGTTTGCCCCAGCAGGCGCGGCTCATTCGGAAGAAGAGCGCGCAGACTATCCGCCGAAGATACGGGCGACTCGGGGCGGATCAGCGATGCGGCCTGGCCGCTCGCCAACGTCAGCCCACCAGCCTCCACATCGAGCGCAATCTTCAGGAGCTGAAAGCGCGGATCAAGAACCAGAGTTCTGGCCCGGTAAACAAGCGGAAATGACGGCGTTTCGGCTGGAGTCTCGAATGTCAGTCGAAGACGAGAGAATAACGCCGTCTTCCCCGGCAGTTCCATTCCGATCAGATAGCTCGACCATACCAGGATGGCGATCTGCAAGGGCGAAACGCCTTTGCGCCGCAGTCCCCAGCGATCGATCAATGCGCGCAGTTTGGCGAGGGCGGGCGTGTAATTCCCAGCCACCACGATTCCCCCCGCAAGCACGGCTTCGGTCCACTCCGACGGCTCGGAGCGATGGACGCCTGGCCTCTCAGCCGGCCACTCTTCGCTCTCCTGTTCGGAGGGCTGAAATGTAAAAACGGCAGTGAGAACCATACGGCCGGCGTCGAACACGTCCACCGTCGTCTTCTCAGAGGACTTTTCCGTGACGACTGTCTGATATTCGATATCGCGCAGCAGAGGACTATGGAACGTAAATAGCACGCCGGCAAGACACTCGCCGTTCCGGTCGCGCGTGTGGCCGAGCGCCGCCAGCGCGCCCAGGATTCCAAAGACGACCGGCTCGCCGAACGCAGTTTTGCGCGCATAATCCGCGTCCATGTGCATCGGGTTGACGTCATGGCTCGCCGCGCTGAAGAGATCGAGATCGCTTTGGGTGATTTTCATGAGATTTACCTCCCCTGAAATCACGCACGAGAAATCGTCAGCCACTCAGGATACGCATATGCGCTCGCGTCTGAGTTTACCGCAGTCTCCCATGCGCTTACGTTTTCGTCGCCGGCGATCACGCCGCTCGGCGTCCAGCCCTGTTTATCATAAAAGCCGGCGGCGGGGGCGTTTTTCGCCGTGGGCGCAAACAGTCCGCGCATCATGGACGCGCCGGCGGACGCCGCTTCCGACAGAAGATATGTCAGCAGAGCGTCTTCGACCCCGCGTCCCAGCACACGGCAGCTCAGCAGAAACGAGTCGATCTCCCAAACGTCTACGCCCTTTCGGACCAGAGCGACGCCGGTCAGGCCGCTGTCGCCGAACCGGTCCGAGACAGTGCTGGAATAGACGCCCCACCCCGCCGTGTCCTCGGACATCGCCGCGACCTGCTGCTCGGTGTAACGACGCGTGGTCATGTTGAATTGATTGGTTTTGTTGATCAGCTGCGCGATGCGCGGAACCGTAAACGGCGTCGCGGGCGACAGCGCCGCGACGATCTCCAGGCTCCGCAGGTAAGCGGTAACGTCGCCGCCCTCGGCGGTCGCCGTTTCCTCCAGCTGCCGCCGCTCCGCCTGCTCCTGATACTGCTGGGCGCGCTTGCGGTCTTCATCCGTCAGCGACAGCACGTCAAAGACGTCCAGGCCAAGCAGCGTGCGCGTGTAGAACGCCGGGTCCTTGGGAAGCTCCACGGTCAGAACGTCGGGAAGCTGCTGCCGTACTAATCCACGCTCGGCCGGGTTGTCGTCTAGGAACACCAGGCTATCCAAGCCGATGTTGAGCTCACGCGCGATCTCGGCGATGTTCGTCGCCTTGTCGCTCCAGTTGATGCGGACGGCGGCGAAGTGCTCCCGGCGCAGGACCATATCGGGATGGTTCTCGAATACCGGCCAAACATCGTCGGGGTTGTTCTTGCTGCACACGGCGAGGATAATCCCACGGCCGCGCAGGGCCAGCAGGGCGCGCTGAAAATCGCGAAACGCGTTGCCCGGAGCGGCCTGCCCGCCGATCTTGATATTGTTGATCCCATCCTCGCCGATGACCCCGCCCCAGAGCGTGTTGTCCAGGTCCAGGACGACGCACTTGCGCCCCAGCCCCTTCAGCGCCTTGACGATGCGCAGATACTCGGAGGCGATCACCGGCAGGAACGTATCGCTGAAGGGCATGCTCGCCATGTACCACATGCGATCGTCGCGCACCCGGTCCTTGCCGTGCCGGGCCTCGACGCGCTCTTGATCCAGCAGCGCCGTGCGCGGGAAGCGCTCGTTCACGAGTTCGACGATCCGCGCATTGATCGCCTGAATGCGATCGCGCTGGCCGCCGATGGTCTTCGCATCCAAAACGCCGAAGGGTGAATAATCGGGAACGGAGAAGGTGTGGAGGACGACGGTCGCGCTCGGCGCGCTGCGCGCGGCGGCGGCCAACAGCTCGGCGATCTGATTGACGCCGGCGGTCCGCTCGGCGGCGATCTCCTCAGCCGTCGCTTCCGAGTCGGAGACCGTGCGCGGGAAGAGCTCGGCGGTCCCGATCGAAATCGCGATCAGGTCCGGCTGGAAATCATAAAGAGGGCTCTGGGGCGGCAGCAAGTCCTGCGCCCATTGATTGAAGTCGCTGACATAGGCGGGGGCGTGCAATCCCGCGCCGGCGCAGGCGACGCGCAGATGCGACGCGAGCGAGTTCAGCGTGCCGGTCCCGGTCAGGGCGATGCGCAGGGTTCCCCGGCGCGACGGCGGCGGATCGGCGTCCCACGCCTCCCACTGCCGCGCGGCGGACATGATACTGGAGTGTGTGGGCGACAAGGCGACAAATGCATTCAGCAAATCTGCCGCTTCCATACGGGCGCCCTGCGCGTTCAGGATCTTCAGCAGGCCGTTGACGGCCGCCCAGGAATCCGGAAGCTGAGCGAGGGCGGCGCGGAACATCGGCTCCGCCGCAGCGGCGTCTCCCGCGCGCAGCAGACCCTGCGCCTGCTTCAGCAGCGCCGACGGGTCCACGCGCGCTTCTTCCGTAAAGTTTGAAATGTCCGGGGTAATTGTCGTTTGAGTGGTCATGATCGTTATTCCTGAAATCGCGCAATCATGTGAGGCAGCGACGGCAGTCTCAGCGATTGCCGAACGGCAGCTTTTGCTGTTCGGTCGCCGGGTTGCCGGCGGCAAGAGTGTTCGCCGTGACGTTCTGAGCGACGACGGATCCGGCGGAAATGACGCATCCCTGTCCGAGAGTGACCCCCGGCAGGATCAGCGCCTGCATTCCGACCCACGCGCCGCGCTCCACCACGACGGCTTTCGGGCTGACCACCGGGTTCATGCGCTGCGAGCCGAACCCCATGGCGTGCGTGGCGGTGTAGATCGTCGCCGCCGGACTGATGGAGACCTTTTCGCCGATCGTGATCTCCGCGTCAAGGCCGAATGTCACCCCCGGCGCGACGATCGCGCCGGATGCAATGTGCAGCCGCGCCGCGATATTGCCGCTCCCGATCAGCTTTGGCGAGCCCAGCAGCGCGACGCCCGGAGCGATGTCGCACCCGGCCATCCGAAAGAACTGCGTGCGCAGGCTCGTTGCGGCGAAGTCCGGCAGCAGGCGCGCGAGGCCCGTCCAGAACCAGATCCGAGGACGAAATACACCCAGAAGGCCACGGCTCTCACGAGCCATCCGCTGGGAAATCCGGCGCAGCTTGCCAGCGCCGGGATTTGATGGAACTGTTTCGATACCGCTCATGAAGTCTCCGGCGCCTTATCAATCGAGCGAATAAAGCGGGCCGGCACTCCGCCCACCAGGGTTCGGGGAGCGACGTCCTTGGTCACGACGGCGCCGGCGGCGACCACCGCGCCCTGTCCGATCGTGACGCCCTTCAGCACCGTGACGCGCGCCGCGAGCCAGACTCCATCTTCGATCACGACGGGGCGGCCTTCCGGAGAAACTTTATGGTTTTCGACGCTGTGAAAATCGTTGTCCATGATCAGTGTATAATTGCCGATTGCACAATCCTTGCCAATCCGGACCGAAACGGACGCGCCGATCGAAACTCCCGCATTGATATAAGTCCGATCGCCGATAATGAGTTCCGCAGAGCTTCCCGCCGCGAGCTCCACCGGCACATGTGTCGCCCGGATCGTGACTTTATCGCCGATGACGATCCGGCCGCGATTATGCACCTGCACCTGGCCCGCCACGCGAATGCGCTTGCCCACCTGCGTGCAACGGCGCAGCGAATATTTCGCCCATGCGACCTCGCCGACTTTTTCGAGCGTATGCCAATTCAGCTTCATCTTATTTCCCATAAACCTTCATGAAGGCGGAGAGCATGTGCTCTTGGGTCAGTTGCGTACGAACATACTCGATGGCCGGCGCCTGCGCCGCACACCGCGCTTTCGGATCGATCATGAACGCCGCCCAGGCGTCCGCGAAGGCGGCGCTGTCGTCGCGGCCGGCGACCACCTGCGTCCGCGCGACATCCGCCCCCAGCACGTCTTCCAACCCGTCCACGTCCATGGTCAGCAGCGGCAGTCCTGAGGACCAGGCTTCAAGCATCGCGATGGATTGTCCTTCGTAATGGCTCGCGCTAACGAACAGGTCGCACTGCGGCAGGATCTCCCCGACATCCTTGCGGCGTCCGGCCAGATGAATATACTTCGCAATTGGCTCCGTTTCCGGATTCACGACCTCGGATTCCGGACCATGGCCAACGATCAGCAGGCGCCACTTTTGGGCCAACTCCGCCGTTTCCGGGCGCTTCAGCAGCAGCTTGAAGGCTTCGAAGATCGGACCAAGCGGCCGGCGGTCTCCAAAAGATCCGACATAGATCGCGACCAGGCTGTCTTCCGGAAAGCCGAACTGCTCGCGGATGCGGCGGCGAGCTTCCGGGCTCGCGCTGGGCGCATAAGCGACCGGATCGATGCTGTTGTTGATAACGACGCCGCGACCGATGCGATGCGGCAGATGCTTTTCAAACCGTTTGGCGTTGCCGCTGCTGACATAGGTAAACGTCTTCACCTTCGTATCCAGCAGGCGAAGCAGTTTGCTCATCAGGGACGGCGGCGCCCACATCAATGGGTTGTGCTCCGTCCGAATGACTGTCGGCACGCCGGACAGCATCGCCGCAGCGATGACTTCGAGGCCCCAACGGTAATTAGGACAGTGAAAATGCACAAACTCCGGACGGATTTTTTGGAGATATCGCCAGGTGTCGAAGGCGTTCTTCAGGGGATTTCGGCGGCCGTGGATCTTGCCGAGGTGATAAACATTCGGCTCCAGGCGCTTCCACGTCTGTTCGTACTGGTCCTGCCGGTTTCCCGCCGGCAGGAGCGCCGTCACCGGCACGTTGCGGCGGGTCAATTCCTCGGCGATATCGAGCACGATCCGCTCCGTTCCGGAAACGATAGTCGTCAGCGGAATCAAGCAGACTCCGCTGCGAACGGTGTTGCTCATCTTAGGTTGTGTCTCCGGATAATGGCGGCGTCACTGTCCCGCGCGCCGCACCCGCTAGGGTGGATGCGGCGGCGGCGGACATCTCGCCGACGCGGTATTGTCTTAGACCGGCGCGATAAACAGGCGGCGCTCAACATCGAGCGGCGTGCGCATGCTCTGCTTGACTCCAGCGGTAAAGCCGCGCAGGTATGGGATCTCATCGTTATTCGGGCGCCGCAGCAGCCACTTCGCCGACGCTTTGACGGCCTTGCCGAACGCCAGCTTGAACGCGGCCCGCGCCGCCCACTTGTCGCCGCAGCGCGCATGCTTCACGTAGAAGGCGGCGTCGCCGACGCCGTAATCGTACATGACCCGTCGCCAGCGCTCGGGAGTACGGAAGGCGCGATGGTACAGCAGCATGCTTGGCCGCAGACCTGCCTTCGTCCCCAGGCGGCGCAGGCGATAATCCAGGTCTCGCTCCTCGGCGGCGTAGAACGGCGCGCCGGGCCCAAGCAGCGGATCGAAACGCGCTCCATCCGGGAGGTTCGCCAGGACGCTGCGCTGCATCGCCATGTTGGCGCCCATGCCGCCCGGCTCTTCGTCGCGCAGATAACGCGATTCCTTGAAGGACCATGCGGGAACACAGATATCCTTCATGCCCTTGAGCACGGGGGACGGCAGGACCGGTCCGAACAGGACATCGGGCGCGTTCGGATCGGCGTACTCTTTCGCGATCGCCTGAAGCCAGGTCGACGTGGTTTCGCAGTCATCATCCGTGAAGGCGAAGATATCGTACTTGGCTTCCTGCATGCCAATGTTCAGCGCCAGGGTCTTGCCGACGGTTGTCGTGGGGATATACCGGAGGACAGGATACTCTTTCGCCAGGCGTTCGGCGTGCTGTTTCGTCAGTTCGTTGGTGCTCTGGTCGATCAGCAGCACTTCGAACTCCGGATAGTCGTTCTTCAGCACGCTCGGCAGACAAAGCTCGACATCCTCAGGCCGATTTCGAGTACAGATGATCACCGAGATTTTCATTGCGGAACTCAAATTATTCTCCATATTCAATAGGGCCGCCGCATCCTGCGGCTTGCGCCTCATGCGCCTTTGACGCTCGGCTTCCGAAATCGGCCGGCAAGAGTTAGCAGCAAGCGCTTATCTTCCGGCGTCAGACATTTCAGCGCCCAGCACAATGGGATGTAAAGCAGCAGGGCCGGCAAAAGCCATAGCAAATCTTGCTTGCTATGGATAAAATAGAACGAGATCACGAGAGGGAGCGCCGCGACGGTCGCGCGCGCTAGGATGGCGATACGGCGCCAGTCGAATAAGCCTTTGGGCAGTGCGAAAATATAGGCAATTACCATATATGCTTCGATCACGGCGTCCGAGAACATCGCGCCGATAGCGCCGTTGTGCATGGTATGCTCTGTCAGCAAGATACAGCCGCCGCAAAGCGGCACGCTGATCAGCGCCGAAACGCCGGTAATCTTGCTGAAGACTGCCTGACGGTCGCATGCGATCAAGACGGTTCCCACAGCGGCGCTCAGGAACCAGAGGATAATCGCCCACCCCATGATCACCAAAACCGGAATACTCGCTTGAAACGCCGGGGGATAGTGCAGAATCGAAAGGATCTGAGCGGGCGCCATGATCAGCAAAATGGCGAACGGAACGACAAGGATGAAGATCAGGTTGAACAGGCGCGCGGACGACGCTTTGAAGCCTTCCATGTCCGATTTATACAGACGCGACAGGGTCGGCAGCATCGCCGTCGTCAGCGCGACGGGGATCATCATCGTCGTGCCGCCAAGCCGCTTGGCAAGGCCGTACCATCCGATCGCCGCCACGCTGCTGAGCTTGGACAGAAGCAGCGCGTCGCTTTGGCCGTAGACCGCCGTAAAGATCGCGCGTGTAAAAAACGGCATTCCGCCGACGATGAGAAATGTGACAGCCGGCCAGCTGACTCGCTTCACGGCAGGCCAATAAGGCCGAAACGCCGTCAAGTTAATCCCAATCGAGATCACCGTACTGATCAGGCCTGACGCCACAATCACCCAGATCGGCGCTTTCGCGATGACCAACGCGATCGTCACGACGGACGAAACACACTTCTCCACGATCAGCGAAGCGCTCTGGCGCGGGATCTCTTCCAATCCCCGAAGGCAAGATCCCAGCGCCTCGTTGATCATCCCCAAAAAGACGACGCACAGCGCCGCGAAAATAATCCGCTGCAGCGACACGCCATAACCCAGCAGATGCGCCGCTCCCATGGCGATCGGCAGAAAGGCCAGGCCGAGTACGGTTCTGGTCGCCAGGGAAGCGATCAGAAGTTCTCCCGTCCGGCTATGGTCGCGCGCAATCTCCTTGACCAGCGCGGTGGAGGCGCCCAGCGCGATGAACAGGCCGTAGATCGACGCCAAAGAGCCAGCCAGAGTAATCGCTCCGAGGCCGACATCGCCGACATAACGCGGCAGATACATCGTGACAAGAAACGTCAGGCCCCAGCCGACAAGCTGGGTCACCATCGTAACGAATACGTTCTTCGTGACTTTCCCGACTTGACTCACTGGCCGATCCTCTGCAAATCTCCGGAGGCAGGTACGGTCTCGCCCGCGTCCCCCTCCTGCATCTGCTTGAGGCCGGGGATCGCCGCGAGGACGCCCGCCCAGGAGCCAACGAACATCATGTCGCGGAAGTTGGACAGCTGAAGATCAAGCAGTCCGAAGATCATCAGCATACCGGTCGCCGTGAGGGAGAACATGGCGAACGCCTTGGCGTGCGGAGTCGAGGCGGCGCTGCGGACGATCCGGCAGCCCGCGAATAGGATCGCGCACACCATACACCAGAAAGCCACGAAACCAATCGTTCCCACGCGCATCCAGACCCAGAGGATCTGGTTGTGCGTCATGATGTCCCACCAATCGTATTCTTTACTGATGTCCGCAATCGGAACGAGATGCAGCATCCGTTTGCCGTATCCATAACCGATAACCGGCGAGACCTTGACAGTGCCGATCAGGTCCGCATTCTCTGCATCTCGATAAGCGTTTGAGAGCATGTCGCGCTCATCGGGAGCAAACTGCGATTTGATGGCGCGCGCCGGCTGCGCGTAAAGGCTATCGCTGTTCTTAAATGCTTGATAGTAGCCGAGGCCAAGAATTCCTCCGACCACGCTGAAGATCGCAATCCACTTGCGCCGGGCCGGGAAAGCCGCGTACGCTGCGGCGAGCAGCATGGGGATTACCACGACCATGGCTGCGGTCGCCGCACGGCGGTTACACGCCAGGTTGCCCGTGACGACCAGCGGCAGCAGGATCCACATAAAGGTCCGCATCCGCTTGTCGATCTTGCAGACGATCAGGATGACCAGAAACACGGCGAAGCAGTCGAAAAAGAATGCTTCTTCATGCGAGCCGACGCCTTGGTCCGGCAGGGGCTGCCCCGCGATTGTGACGTAACGCCGGAACGTATAAAGAACGCCTTTGAGCGCGATCGACAGGACCATGATCCACTGGATCGTCTTGATCTGACGCACATCGCGGATGGTGTTCACGGCGAAGAGATAGGCCAGCAGGAAGTAGAACTGCGACCGAAC
Organism: Capsulimonas sp.; assembly: GCF_039929585.1. NCBI lineage: Bacteria > Bacillati > Armatimonadota > Armatimonadia > Capsulimonadales > Capsulimonadaceae > Capsulimonas > Capsulimonas sp. The sequence continues at coordinate 23,055 of NZ_JBDSQY010000279.1, read as the reverse complement.
TTCCTGCAGCGAGATCTTGAAGTCGCCGCCGCTCGTCATTCCGTGCAGCCATCCAAACGCCACGAACAGCATATAAATGGCGATCGGCCAAAACAGCGTTCCCGTGCGAAATTCGACGGTTTGCGAATAAACCGCGCGTATCAGCGCAATCGCCACGGCGAGCAGGATAAAGACTTCCAGAAGGTTAAGGGGAATCGCCTTGAAATTCGAGTGCGTGTAAACTTGAACGATCGTGTTGAAGTTCCAGAAGAACGGCACATGCCCCGTGATCTCATCCGTGTATTTGGACGGCCCTGTTTCGAACAAACAGATCGCCGCCAGGAGCATATACATCGGGAACGACGGATACCGCCACATCAGCACCGGCAGCATCACGACGATCAGTACGACCAGAGGCAGGATCGGATTGCCGAGACTGACGCCCGCGAACGCGCCAGCGGCGACCAGAGCCAGCAGCGCGCCGCCCATCGCGAACCGCCGCATGCGCTGGCGCTGCGCCTCTACGTAATCGTCGGCGGAAGGCGCGCTGTGTAATGAGATTTTAGGCGTTTCGATCATAAAGTTTAAATCGGCGTCACTTCGCGCCGCGCGAAACGCGCAGCAGCAGGCTCGAATACGGCGGCAGCGTCACCTGACAGCGTCCGCCCGGAATGATTTGAGACGGCAGCGTTTCCAACGCCACCGGGTCCGGCTGATGACGGTACGCCCAGAGTTCTGCTCCCGTAGCGCCCGGGCCGGGCGGCGGCGGCTTTGGAAGCGGGATGACCCGCCATCGGCGCATCGTGTGCGTCCCGGAAGCCAGCCCAGCGAACTGGACCGGCGCCGTCACCGTCGCTTTGGGCATCTTGTTGACCAGCATCACGGTTGCGTCGCCCGTCGCGCTGTCAATGGCGGCGTACACGGACATCTGGTCGCCGTTGGCGCTTGCGGCCCGAACGGACATGTCGCCAAATCCGTGACCGAAACCATCCGGATTGCGATACAGTTTGAACGCCAGATATCCGGCCGATTGGTCCGTGGGATAGGCCCAGTAACAGGCCATATCCAGACCTTCGCGCCCAAATACCCCCAGCGCGTCGGTAACCGCCAGCCCTCCGTTGATCGTCTGCGCGGAGCCGAAGTTCCATTCCGTCAGCCCGATCTTCGTCCCCGGATAATTCTCCGCCGCCCACTGCTTCATCCGGGGGATCAGCGTGATCTTTTCCGCGATCCAGGATTCATCGGTATAAGTCGGATCCCACAGCGAGCGTACGGACCGAAGCCGACGCGCCCGAGTATCCTTGTCCGTACCGCCGCCCATGTACAGGCCGCTGCCTTGCGGGTAGTAATGGATGTCGAGGACATCCAGCGACCGGCGGCCGGTCTGCTGATCGTGCGCGCGCACTTGCTTCAAAAACCATGGCAGGAACGGCTGGTCGCCATGCGCATTACGGTCCGCATGGGTGTGAAAGTTGTCATCCCCCCGGTCGAGTGGTGAGTATTGATACCCCGTCCATCCCCAGGAAACCGGCCCGGTGATCTGAGCCGCCGGATCGACATCCTTGACAGCGTCCGCGTACTCCGTAAAATTCTTGACGATGTCGTCGTAGCCCATGCGCGCCGGATGCACGTCGGTATGCGTGGCGTCCCAGAGGTCGGGCTCGTTGTCCATCGCATAGTACCGCACGCCGCTATGAGACGCGTCGCCGAACGTGCGCTTCAGATGCGAAATCCATTCGTCCTGGAAGACCGGCCCCACCGCGGATGGAGGGTCGGCGAAGGGCGCGCCCTTGCGCGCCTTCGAGGGAACGCTTGTCAGTTGGCGGTTTCCCGCCGGATCGTACCCCGCGATCGGTCCATCCGCAAAGCCCTCCTGGAGCGGCGAGCCTCCGGCCTTCGGGACATTCAGCGAATAATGCGACGTATTGCTGTCCGCCGCGACCCAGCCGATCGTCGGCACCGTGAGCATCGTTTGCGTCGAGGCGGCCAAATTGGCTTTGATAAAAGCGTCCGCCGCCGAGGACGGCCCGATAAGGCTCTTATCACCGGTCGCCCACCGGTTGCGCCAGCCCCAGTCCCGCGCCGCATTGACCGCATTTCCCTGCGCCCAGTTGTATCGGCTCTTGTCGTTGCCGCCCCAGCGATTGATCCCCAGGCGCAGGTCCGACAGATACGCGGGCGAAGCGAAGGCCATTCCGTAGATCATCGGCGAAATCGGATGATGGTCAGCGGTCAAGTCCACGGTTGCGGCGACGGTCGCCTCCGTAGGCGCTGGTGGCAGAGACAGATCCGGCAGCAGCGAAATCTGATCCACGGACAGCGGCGGGATCTCCTCGCCGCGCGCCTGTATCACCAGGCCGCTCATACGCGCGCCATGCGCCGGAAGGTCGAAATCGCGCATCGGAATTCGCGCCACGCTCCAGCCGTTCCCCGCCGGCTGGCAGTACTTCTCCAGCGGCAGTTTTTTGCCGAACTTGCTGCGTCCGTCCACGATGCAGAGATCCAGAGGCGCGTTTCCGTGAACGTAAAGCTCCACGGTCCCGTATCCGAGCAGACCAATCGCGCTGTGCTGCAAGTACAGCCCTTTCCAGGGCTTGGGCTCCAGCAGGATCGCCGATGCGCCGCTGTAAACGTTCTGCGTCGAATGAAGATCGCGCTTCATCCACGACCAGTCTTGCCAGCCGTTCTTCAGCCCGTCGTCATAGATTACCAGCGGTTCATCGGCGCGCTCGCGGACTTCGTAAGCGGCAAGAACAGCCTGCGTCTTGGAATCTTTGTATTGGTGATACCAATCGCGCAGGGTCTCACGGATTTGGTGACGATGGCGCACGCCGTATACGCCGCCCGCCAGCAGAATGGCTCCCAGGGCATACGCGATCCGAGCTCTCTTTTTCACGATTCCCCGTTTCGGCCCCAAGCTTAATGCCGGATATAGTACCAGCCCACAACGGCGCAGATCCAAACAATCATCGCCAGCCAGTGGCGCGGCGTGATCTTATCCGTCGTGAGACCGAGAAAGACCGCAAAAAATATGATGGGCAGAACGATGTTCACTCGGACTTGTTCTCCAAGGATGAACCGCCGGCGGCAGACCCCGCCGGCGCTATCGGTGCGCGCTCAGTGCGCACCCACTCTCCGGCCGCCGCGCCGGCGCCGCGCTTTCGAAACGGCTTCAGCGCATAAAGGCAAAGCTTCCAAATCGCGTAAGCAGGCGCTTTCCCAAGTGCGGCGAAGGCGGCCTTCGGCGCGTCGGCGACCTTCAAGCCGATCAAAATATAAGCCAGAAGCCCCAGGAAGTTCAGCGCCGCGATCAGCGCCCACGCCTTAGGATGCGGCAGCAAATGGAGGAGGATCGCCCCAGCAACCAGCGCTCCCCAAAAAACGATCAGCGCCCCCAGCTCCGCGAGGGGCAGGATCATCAGGTCGATCGCGGCGTCGCACAGCGCCAGACTGCGCTTTCGAAGCCCTTCGGCCAGCAGCGGAAACGCCTTCTCGCGCAGCAGGGCGTACCGGCCGCCTTCCCATCGCTCCCGCTGAGACGCCGCCTGGTCGGCCGTGGTGGGCATTTGCGCCATAACTTTGGCGGTGGGAACATAGCCCACAAGAACGTTGTGATGACGAATTAAATCCAGACCGTAGTCGATATCCTCGGTGACGCTGTCGCCCCGCCAGTGCGCCGTTTCCAGCAGCTGGCGGCTGAACGCCATGCCATTGCCCTTCAGGCCGACGCCCAGCCCCAGCCATTCCCGGCCGAGCGGCTTGACGTGGTTGAAGAGATCCAGCGCCCCCGCCATGAGGGCGGCGCGCCAGCCCTCGTCCACATTCAGGGCGCCGTAGCGGCCCTGCAGAGCGCACAAGCCTTGCGGGTCCGAATCTAGGACGATGCGGCCGGCCATCACTTCCAGGAAATCGGGCGCAACCCAGGTGTCCGCGTCGACGATCACAAAGGCGTCGGCGCCGGACTTGTCGGCGAGCAGAGAGGCAAAAGCCCAGTCCAGCGCATAGCCCTTGCCGCGCTCTTCCAGGTTCGTGCGCTCCATCACCGTCGCGCCCAAATCGCGCGCGATCTGGGCCGTCGGATCGGTGCAGTTGTCAGCGATGACGACGACTTGAAAAAGATCTTTGGGATAGGATTGGCGCTGGAGACTATCTAAGGTCGCCGCGATCACCATCTCCTCGTTATGCGCGGGGATGATGACGGCGAAACGCAGGGTCGGGGGTTCCGCATTCTCCAAAAGATGCCCGTCGCGGTCCGCGGATCGGCTGAACCTTGCCGCCGACGCCGCCGCGAGCAGAATCAGGAGATAGAGAACGCTCCCGGTCGCAACGGCGCCGGCGATTCCGAGGACAATGGAGACGAGGAGTTGCATCACGAAATCAGACCTTTGTCAGCCGCTTACGCAGCCATTGGGGCACATAGGAACGAGTGCGGTTGAGGACGACGCCGACGACCTTATCGCGGCCGAGGGTATCGATGGCGCTCGCAACAACGTCGGACGGGGTCGCTCCCGCGCGGGTGACAATCATCAGACCGTCGACGTGCCGGGAAAGCGGCAGGGCGTTGTCCGACGAGACTGCGGGCATATCCACGATGACGACATCGAACGAATGGCGAGCGGAGATCAGCATCTTCGCGACACGCGGCGAACGCGCGAGCTTGGAGGCGTTGCGCGGAACCCGACCTGCCGGGATCACCACCAGATTATCGCAGCCCGAGAGCTGCAGGGTCGGCACAACACTGCCGGAGTCTTCCAGCGCGTCCACCAGTCCGGAGCCGGCGGAGACGCCGAGGCGGGAGCCCAAGTCGTCCTCATTCATGCTCAGGTCGATGAGGCAGACTTTCTTGAACGTGTCGCGACTGATGGTCATCGCCAGATGGAGGGCCGTGGTCGTCTTGCCTTCGCCGCGAACGGCGCTGCAGACACCCAGCACGTAGGGACGCTCAGCGCCCATCGCATCGTCCGTGATCAGCGTGATGTCGCCAATGCCGGAGACCTGGCGCTCCAGAGACGCATAAAGATGCGAAAACTCCATGGGAGTGCGCTCGACGCGCAGTTCGATCGGCGCCGACAGGGTCGGCGAGGTTTCGGGCTCCAGGCGGCTCAGGGCCGCCACATCGTCTTCATTAAGCAGCCGGCGTTGCCAATTCCCCACGGAAATTTCCTGTCCCGAGCCCGGTTTCATCGTACTCATATCTCAGTCCTCTCGCGCTGGGCGCGGATGTCCGATCGCGCAGAGCGCGGATCTTCGGAAGGCGGCGACTAACTGTCCGCCCTCGACGTCATGGCCGGGGAGGGAGCGGCTCCGGAAGCGCCGAGCGCGCCCTTCGCGCCGCCCGTTTCTCCCGCGATGCGCCGTCCTGCGGGACCGGCGCCGCCGACGGAGGGCAAATTGAGATCGGAGCTATCCGGCAGCAGAGCCAGGACGGGGACGCCCAGCAGGCGCTCGACGTCTTCCGGATAGCGCAGGGAGCGGTCAGCCCACTCGCTCAGCACCAGGAGCAGGCCGCCGATGATCAGACCAAGCACGATGCCGCCAACGAGCATCGTCAGCTTCTTGACTTTCCCCATGGTCGGCTGTGCGTTGATATAGCCCAGCGGCGTAATGGTGGAGCGCGCGGAAATCCGGGTGAGGTCGCCGTCAATGCGGACGTTCTCGCGTTTCATGCGCAGCTTTTCGTACTGATCGTGCAGCAGGCTGTAGTCACGCGTGTAGGCGTTCAAGATCCGCTGGATGCCCGGCGTTCTCTGCACGCGAGCGCTGTACATCGCGATCGTTTTGTTCAGATTTCCCAGCTGGGACGACTGCGTTTCTCCGGTGATGCGCGCGTCGGTCAGCTGCTGATTGATGTTGATATACTCGGGATTATCTTGCGTCTTCTCGCCGATGATGCCCCGAGTTTCCGGAGTATGGTTGCGCAGCTTCGCATCCCATTGACTTTGCAGGCTCGCAATCACCGCGTTGGCCTGCTGAACCTTAGGATGGTTCGGGTAGTAATCCGCGAGCTGTCTATCGCGCTCGACCTTGGCGTCGTTGAGCTTTTGCAGCAGCGGCGATTCGGCGCTGGTGCGCTCGATGACGCTGGTGGGCTTAATCTGCTTCAGCCGGGCTTCCAGGGCGCCGACGCGCAGGGCGCTGTCCTGCTGGGCGATCTTTACGTTGTCGCGCTGAGCCATCAGGCTGGCGAGCTGGCTGATATCGGAGTTCTGAATATCCGGGAGGTGCGCCGGGTCGCCGCTGCGATACTTGATGACGGCTTCTTCCGCACGCTCCATCTGAGCTTTGTACTGTGCGATCTGGACATCCAGGAACTGTCCGGCCTTGATCGATTGCGCGGCTTTGTCCAAGCCGACTTCTTCCGCATAGCGATTTTGCAGGGCCTGGACGATCTTTTCGGATTCAGTGGGATTGTCCCAAACCAGCGTGATGGCGAAGGTGCTGTCGCTCTGCGGCGAAGAGCTGAGGTTCTTTCGAAGCGCGGCGTAGCGGGGATCGGCCTTCGCAGGCTCCAGGCTGATGGGCGTGGCCAGATGCGCTTCTTTCAGCGCGTTATCCAAGAAGCCTCCCGGGAGGTCATCGTTGGTAAGATCCTGGAAGTGGTTGACGTTTTCCTGAGCGAGCGAAGTCCAGCTATTGCTCTTCTTTTCGCCCAGCGCGACCGCGACACGATCCACGCTCACCTGAGTGAGTGCGGTCGCCGTGTAGGTGTTCGACTTGGTGGTGATCGCGGCGACGGTGACGCCGACGACGATCAGGACCGAGACCAGGAACAGCCAGCGGTGACGGAAAAACGAATCCGCGATACGCAGCGCCACCGGATTCCTATGGGACATCGAGTACTCCTTGGGCGTCCCCTGACAAGAATATGGTAGTTCAGGAAGACGGCTTTAATTGCTTAGTGGGCGCCGTCACCCGAGAGGACGGCGGGGATGGTTTTCAGCAGAATGTGCAGGTTCAGACCGATCGATTGATGCTGAATATAGTGAAGATCGAGCTCGACGCTGCGCTCAAACGAGATGTTGGCGCGTCCGGAGACTTGCCAGAGGCCGGTGACGCCGGGAATGACGGCGAGCCGCTGCGCTTGGCGCGGCGTGTAGAGGGCAACCTCGCGAGGCAGAGCCGGCCGGGGGCCGATCAGGCTCATGTCGCCTTTGAGAACGTTGAAGAATTGCGGCAGTTCATCGAGCGAATAGCGGCGCAGGACGCGTCCCACGCGGGTGACCCGAGGGTCATTACGCATTTTGAACACCGGACCGTTCCGCTCATTTTGCTTTTCCAGCTCATTTCGCAGCGCCTCGGCGTTGGGAACCATGGAGCGGAACTTGTAAAAGGGAAACTCGACCCCATCTTTGCCCACGCGGGGCTGGGTAAAGAGGATCGGGCCGGGGCTGTCAAGTTTGATAAGAGCGGCGATGATGACGAATACCGGAAGAAAAAACAGCAGCATCAAGACACAAAAGAAGATATCAAGCACACGCTGCGTTTTTTGCGTCGTCTGACTGCGCGGCGCGGCCACGCCCAGCACAACGACCTCTCCGCCCGACTTCCCCGCAGTCCCCTCGGGCGCGGCTGGGAAGTTGGTCGGCAGCTCCAGATCGGTTCCGCCATAACTTGGTGTATTCATAATTTCATCGACTCGCTTACGGAAATCGAGCGCATTCGCCTGCGCCTCACAGCACATCCTGTACTGCATATTCCGTGCCAACTGCCTCCGGGAGATGGCGACGAGGCGACAATTCCCCTTTCTATTGTGACAAAATTCACGAAAGTCTTTAGGGCGTCGCCAAATGCAGCGGGCCATCAAGGAGATTCTATTATATCGCAAATTTGGGAATATTGGGAGAAGCGGGCAAGCATTCACACAAAAAGATGCGGAACGCAATCAATTGACGGGTTCATTACATAGACTTTCCTAGCAATAATATGCTTACTCGGTAATGCGGAGTGGCCACATAAGAGAGCCTCCGAAAAGGCTCCCAAATGCCTTAATCACTGTCTATAAATACGGGCCGGCAGTTCACTTTTAGCCCCTTCGACACGCAAAACTGGTAAAATCGCTGTGAAATTATGTGGAGCGGGAGACCATAACCGCCGATCCGTTCCCGCGTCAGGGCAAGATCAAAAGGCTCCAATGCGGCAATGTCCGACGCCTTGTAGTAAATGTCCACAGGTTTCACAAGAACATCGGGGACTTCCACGCCACCCCACAGGTAGTAGGGCTTTGCGGGGTCTCCATCGTACGGCTTATTGCTCTCATCCAGCAGCACACACTTCTGCGGCGACAACGAAGGCATAATAAAATCGCTGGTCATCTGCCAGAACGGCTTGACAATCCGTGGATCGGGTCCAAAGGTTTCCGTCAGAAGCAGTTCTTTAAACACCACGTGCCCAAAAGCACCGATCTCCATCAATCGCCGCACCCTCTCCGACACCGCGATGCCTGCCCCGCCGGCCGACACAAACTCTTCCCCGGGCGGCAAAGCGTTATCGGCGCCCGAAGGGTTACTCACCAATATCACCATTCCTTCCTTGGTTCGCCCGCCATCGCAATAGATTTCCGGAGTAAGAACTAAATACTGCGCTTGGGCTAAATCGTGGTCATCGAAAACGTGCGTAACTCCCATCCAGAATGATCTTGGAACATAAGCCAAAGGATTGATTGGTTTCCACCCCTCCAATGATAGACATGCTAAAACCGCTTGCGAATCTTCAGATGTTGAATCGCCCTCAATGGAAAAGCCGTTCCTTTTTTGTCCAGGCGGATAGATTTTACATAATCTCTCGAAGAGAACATCGCCAACTTCGTCACGCCCGGTATGAATCTTAATGAAGGTCTTCATAATGCTCCCACCCAATTTGTCGGCAGTGGCATTTGCTTATTAACATGTAGCCATTTCATTGCAATATGCCCCATATCTTTGTAGCCCTTACGAGTATGGGCGCCAAGCAAAGAACCTAATCATAGAGATCGCTCTCATCTTCAGCTTCTGTCGGCACATCCAACTGATCTAGAAAAATGGCGGTAATCATATCGCTCCTGCGCGAGCCTTGGCGAAGGCCGAATTGAGTAAGCTGAGATCCCCATTTCGTTAGAATAATGCTGACTTGCTCATCGGTGTACGGAACTCCCAACTGATCCAGCACTTCATGTATTTCATCTAAGGACGGTGTTTCAGTGTTCGCCATAATCTTGCTCCCCTCTCAGTCTAGCCGCACCGGCTTCCAGGCAATCGCCAAGTTCAAAGACTTCGCCATCTGGTAGAACTTCTGGCTCACCACTGGATAAGGCACGCTCCTGCTAAAGAGTTTTTCCTGAGTGTAAGCCAAGTCAAAATCCATGCCCTCCACATCCTCCTTACGGTAGTGAAACTCAGCATCGGCAATCATGGCCCCCGGCAATGAGCGGCTATCGCGAAGGTAGCATTCTCTTGCTGGGTCACCATTGTATGGCTCGCCATTTTCATCCAGCATAATCATGGACGGAGAGAGCGGCGGCATTACAATATCGCTGGTAAGACGCCAATATTTTTTAACGCCCAGACGCGGTCCGCCCTTAACAATCACGGGATGCATTTCAATACCAAGCATTCCTAGGTCGTGAATCTTTTCGGTCACGGTCTCAGACACCAGAATGTTGTTAACATTCGCGCCAGCGTAATCATTGCCAGGTTTGCGCCAAAAAGCAGCATCGACGAGCATTACCGGCTTCCCCTGCATATCTACTTTGAAGGTGACGTCGTAGAGATGCCTGGGAATCAGAAAACGCGCCGCATCCAAATCGGCGTCCTCATATGTTCTTGTGATATAGAGCCTGAATTTTTCGCCGCTTCTGGGATACAAACTTCCAACCGGCGTTGCTCCAGCCTCCTCTAGCATCCGAAGCGCTCTTTGTAAATCTGGATGCTCGAAGGGCAGTTCGAAATCCAGGGTGGAATAGCGAATATATTGCGGGAAGGTCTCAGAGATATGGTTGTATGCATCTGGTGAAATATCCCCCGTGTCAAAAACGCTAAGACGAGCTTCTGTTTTCATAGTTGGTTTGTCTACCTCTTAATAAGAGTGTACCAGCTCCTGCCATATGAGATTTTGACTTAAATCCCCATTTGCGCCGCCGCCGCCCGAGCAGGTATAATCCCTTCTCTAGTAAGATCGTGCAAATTCATCAAACTGAGGAGACAAGCTGTCTGCTGCGCCTTAGGCGCAGGGGCGGCGAGCAAGCTTATGGGATCCGTATTAGTGACCGGCGGCGCCGGGTATATCGGCAGCCACACATCGAAATTGCTGCTTCAGAAGGGCTACGACGTCGTCATCTACGACAGCCTGGAGCTGGGGCACAAAGAAGTCTTGAAGTACCTTCCGGGCGCGAAGTTCGTCCAGGGCGATATCGGCGACGGGCAGTTGGTGGCGGACACGGTCAAGAAGTATGGTGTCGACTCCATGATCCACTTCGCCGCGTATGCGTCCGTGCCGGAGAGCGTGGGCGATCCCGTCAAGTATTATCAGAATAATATCGTCAAGACACTCACGCTGCTCGACGCCATTAATAGCCAGGGCGTCAAGCATGTGCTGTTTTCGTCGTCGGCCGCGACCTTTGGCGAAACCCAGTATGTCCCGATCGACGAGGACCATCCCCAGAAGCCGACCAATCCGTACGGCCAGACGAAGCTGGACGCCGAGTACATCCTGCACTGGTACGATGTCGCCTTCGGCATCAAGAGCGTCGCCCTTCGCTACTTCTGCGCCGCCGGCGCCGACCCGGACGGCGAGCTGGGCGAGGATCACACGCCGGAAACGCACATGATCCCGCTGACCCTCTTCGCGGCCCTGGGCCGCCGCCCCGACATCAAGATCTTTGGGACCGATTACCCCACCCATGACGGCACCGGTGTCCGCGATTACATCCACGTCACCGACCTCGGCCACGCGCACATCCTGGGCCTGGAAGCCCTGAAGAACGGCGCGGACTCGACGGCTTATAACCTGGGCAACGGCAAGGGTTACTCAGTGCGTCAGGTGATCGAGACGGGACGGAAGGTCACAGGCGTCAACTTCACCGCCACCGAAGCCCCGCGCCGCCCCGGCGACCCGGCCGAGCTGGTCGCCTCCAGCGCCAAGATCGAAAAAGAGCTGGGATGGAAGCCGCAATACGGCGACATTGAAACCATCATGCGCACGGCGTACGAGTGGTTCGAGAAGCATCCCAAGGGATACGCTTCGGAATAGTTCGAAAAGCCCGCCGTCCATTGCATGGACGGCGGGCAAAATTTTCCCCATGATCAAAATCGAACACTTCGCCGAGCCGGGAAAGCCGCCCCTGACTTTGGACCCAGCGCGGATCAGCGATGCTCTGGAAAACCCGAACGGGATGGTGTGGCTGGATTTGGAAAGCCCTTCGAAAGAGGATTACCAGCTTCTCATCGAGGAGTTCCAGTTCCATCAGCTCGCCATGGACGATCTGCGCCAGAAAGATCAGCGCGCCAAGGTGGTGGACTATGAGGGATACACCTTTGTCGTCATGCACGAGCTGCGTCCGGGAAAGGATCGCCAGGATCTGAACTGCCCTTGCCTGGAGCGCGGCGCCGAGGTCAACACCTTCACGGGCCAGAACTTCTGCGTCACCGTTCATGACGGCCCCTCGCCCGCCGTGACGACCGCCCGGCAGCGCTGGGAGGCAAGCCGGGAGATGCAGGACCATGGTCCCTACGCCTTCCTTTATCTGATCCTCGACTCTCTGGTCGATGACTACTACCCCACCCTGGACGCCTTCGACGAACGGATCGACTTACTGGAAGAACTCGTCCTCAAGCCCGCCGACGAGGAAGTCGACCTCGCGAACCGCAATGTGACTGCGGAGGAGCAGCGCAAGCCGCTCAAAACGCTGCTGGGGGTGCGGCGCGAGCTTCTGGAAATGCGGCGTTATGTCGCTCCGATGCGCGACGCCATCAACACCATGCTGCGCCATGTCGAAGCGATGCAGGACCCGGAGCGCGCCGGCGAGCAGCGCCGCGCGGACCGCGCCCGCGCTCTCTACGCCTACTATCAAGACGTCTTCGACCACACCATCCGCATTGTCGAAACGATCGATACCTATCGCGATCTGCTTTCGGGTACTCTGGACGCGCATCTGGCCGTCGCCTCCAATCGTCTCAACGAGATCGTCAAGGTCCTCACGAGTATCTCCATCATTATGATGAGCTGGGCCACCGTCAGCGGCATCTACGGCATGAACTTCGAGCACATGCCCGAACTTCACTGGCATTATGGCTATGCTTACGTGTGGGCGCTGCTCGTCGCAATCACCATCGGCGAGTTCATTTATTTCCGCAAGCGCAAGTGGCTCTGAACCTGTCCCGTTGGCGGAATAAGGTAGAATACGCCCATGCGCTCCCTCCTCTCATTTTTCAAAGGGGTTAACTCCCTGCTCGTTTTCCTGCCGATCAGTATCGTCCTGCATTTCCTGCACGGCGTGAGTCCCATGATAGTGTTCGCCACGGCGGCGCTCGCCATTGTTCCGCTCGCGGGCCTCATGGGGCACGCGACGGAGGAGCTGGCGAAACGGCTGGGCAGCGCCATGGGCGGCCTATTAAACGCGACTTTCGGCAACGCGACGGAGCTAATCATCGGGATCTTCGCGATCCGCGAAGGCCTGATCGAGCTCGTGAAGGCATCGATCGTCGGCTCGATCATCGGCAACATTCTGCTGGTTCTGGGCGCGAGCATCCTAGCCGGCGGCCTCAAGCACAAGGTCCAGAAGTTCAACCAGGACCAGGCCGAATCGCACGCGATCAACCTGCTGCTGGCCACCCTCTCGCTGGCGGTCCCGGCAATCATCGCCTCCCACTACCACCAGCGCAACAGCGCCGGCAACAACGACATTGAAAATCTGTCGCTAGCCGTCGCCGCCGTCATGCTGCTCACCTATCTCGCGTCCCTCTTCTTCTCGCTCAAAACGCACGAAAAGATCTTCCGGAGTATCGAGCCCGAGCACGAAGAGCCGCCGCAGTGGTCCAAGAAGCTGGCCTTTCTCGTGCTGGGGATCGCCACCGTGCTCGTCGCCATCGAGAGTGAGTTCCTCGTTAAGAGCGTCGAAGGCGCGGCCAAGTCCATGGGCGTCAACGATGTCTTTATCGGCATCATCATCGTCGCGATCATCGGCAACGCGGCCGAGCACTCCACCGCGATTTGGATGGCTCTGAAGAACAAGATGGACATCACGATCAACATCGCGATCGGCTCCTCTATTCAGATCGCCATGTTCGTCGCCCCCGTGCTCGTCTTCGTCAGCCTGATGCTCGGCCACCCGATGACATTCATCTTCAACATGGCCGAACTCGCCGTCATCGGCCTCAGCGCCATCATCGTCGCCTTCATCGCCACCGACGGCAAATGCCACTGGCTCGAAGGCGCCCAGCTCCTCGCCGCCTACGTCGTCATCGCCCTCGCCTTCTACTTCCTGCCGGGGTAGGCGCAGCGAGCTTAGGCAAGCAGCGCAGAAAGACAAGATATGAGCCTCGAATACCGAGTGGAGTTTGTGCTTGGGTCACGAAAGCCGATTGATGAAGTACTGCGCGACGCCCCACATTTTGCACGTTACGAAGAGCAGTTCAAGTATTACGAATACCGCAGCGATGATAATCAAGACTTCAGCAAGATGCCGGATGCGTACATGAAGGTTAGAGACTGGGGTCTCTATTTGTCCGATTGTGGAGATAGAGCCGTCTTCAAGGATCTGCTATATTATCTGTTTTGGCACGTCAATGGTCTGGGACAGAAATTTGTTATTGACGATTTAGAATAACACGAGAGCTCTCCCAGAGGTGACAAGCGCCCAAGGGAGTGTATACAGAGGAGCGCCGCATGGCTCAAAGCGACACGCTGGTTCTGATCGGTCCGTCCAAATCCGGTAAAAGCACGGTCGGCCCATTGGTCGCGGCATCGCTCGGAATCCCCTTTCTCAGGCTCGATATCATCGATCTGGCGCGGGAGCACGCTTCATTTGACAACGAGCTCGCCAATAAAGCATCCGCGATGGGAGGCGTCACGGCCTGGTATCAATACCTTTTGCCTTTGGGCGTCGAGGCTTTAGAATACGCGCTTTCGGATTCTGAACCAGCGGTGATCGAAGTGTCGCGATGGTATCCCGACCCAAATGACGCCGACCTTTTCGGGCGCGTTCGAACGGCGCTCTCCCAATTTTCGCACGTCGTGATGCTGGCTCCGACCACGGACCCCAGCCGCAGTTTCCAAATCCTCAAAGAACGCTGGACGGCATTGCTCGACGGCGTCGATATGAACCTCTATTTCCTGCGCCATCCCGCAAACTCCATACTCGCCAAGCATACTGTCTATACGAAGGGGCGCACTCCGCAAGAGACACACGAGGAGATAATACTTCTGCTCGATTCCGTTCCCGGAACGATCGTATTCATTGGTCCGATGAGTGCGGGAAAATCGACCCAGGCGCGCCTGCTCGCCAGAGCGCTTAACCGCACGCGGATCGGGCTGGACGAGATTCGATGGAATTACTACAAGGAGATTGGCTGGACCATCGAAGCGCAGCGTGAGGCGGCGAAGGCGGAGGGAATGGCGGGCGTACTGCGCTACTGGAAGCCGTTCGAAGCGCACGCCGTCGAACGCGTCCTGGCCGACTACCCGAACGCCGTGATCGATTTCGGCGCCGGCCATTCCGTTTACGACAACGCTGATTTGCTCGCGCGCGTGCAGACTGCCCTGGCCCCCATCCCCAACGTCGTGCTGCTCCGGCCAAGCGATGACCACAACGAATCACTCCAAATTCTTGAAGCGCGCGACTCTATTCAAGTCGATGGCATGGATGGGAATTTGTTCTTCCTAAAGTCGCCGGAGGCGCCGGCAACGCACATCATCGTGACGGAGGGCAGAACGCCGGCGCAGACTTGTGATGATATCATAGCAATGATCACTCAAAGCTAAAATTCACGGATCAGCTCTAATTACATTTCCCAACACCGATTACACTGACAAACCAGAGCCTGCAACTTTATTAGCCCTGCCCTGTCTCACTAAGTATTGAGCAAACTCCCAAAGGCAATTAAAGGCGACCGCCCCATGTCCGACATCCAAGATTCCGTCGATCTTTTGATCGAGAAAGCCCACCTCGCGATCATCCGCATGGACACATACCGTGCGCGAACGCTCTTGAAAAAGGCGCTCGAACTGGACCCCATGCACACAGAAGCGTCGCGGATGCTGCAAAGCCTGCCATCGCCGCAAAACAGTCAGCCACGGATGGCTGGGGAGACGGAGCACGACTTCGCCGCCCGGATCGCCTACCGAGCCGGCATTGAGGAGCGCGCCCGGTTGGACGGCGATCCTTGGATACCCGCTCAAGACCGGCAGCCGTCGCGGTGGGCATACGGTCCTTTTGGCCCCTATTTAAAAGCAGCCCGAGTCGCCTTATACATGCTGGCGGGTGTTCTCATCGTTATGTATTTGCCTCTCGGCAAAATACACCCAGACACAATTCGCCATGTGGCGCATCTCAGCGCACTCACGTCTATTCTTTTCGGCGCACTTCTCGGATTTGGGGGTTCGTTTCTGCCGGCGTCGCCGCCACGGCGACTGCGAAGGTGGTAGAAAAAAGGGCTTAACGAAAAATTATGGCCCCGGCGGCAGCGGCCGCTCGACTTTGATGCGTGGCTCCGTCACACGAAGCGTCAAAAGTAAACTCACCAAAGCAAGCACGGCGGAGAGCGCGAAGCCGACACGGTAGCCGTGGGTGAAGGAGGCGACGGCGCCGCCAAGGAGGGTGGCGACGGTGCGCGGGAGGGCGGTGACGACGTTGGCGATGCTCATGTAGAGGCCGATCTCGTGCGCTTCGCTGGCGAACTCCATCACGATATTGGCGGCGGCGATGTTGCTCGCCGCCGCCAGCAGGGCGAGCAGCACGAAGACGGCGTAGAACTCGACCGGGGCGTGCGCGATCAATGCGGCGATAGGCGCCAGGACCGCGCAGACGGAGGCCGACAGCAGGACGACTTTGTTGCCCGCGCGATCCGCCCAGGCGCCCCACCCCAGGCCGCCGAAGGCCGTCACACAGATCATCACGCCGGTGAACGCGGCAATGGCGGCGGTGTTGGCGCCAATGTCGCGCTGGGCGTAGAGGATGTAGAACGGCGTGACGCCCGCCGCAAGCTGAAAGGCCGTTTGGGCGTAGAGGTATTGCCGGAAACTATGGTTTCCCTGCAGGACGCGCTTAAGCTCGCCGGCGAACGGCGGATGCGCGCTTTTGTCCACGACGACCGGGCTGTCCGGCTCGCGCAGCAGCCCCAGCGGGAGCACGGTAAATGTCAGGATCAGGAACCCGATCAAAAATCCCTTGCTGTATCCCCCGGGAAATCCCCCGTTCGGACCCGAAAGCAGATGGCTCAGCAGACGCTCCACCCCAATGCTGAGCACGCCCCCGATCCCGCCCGCGACGCCGTACAGCCGCCCGCGCCAATGGCTCGGGATCGTCTTACCCACGGCCATCCAGTAGGCCGGCTGGTTCAATCCCATCATGGTCGCATGAACCGTCAAGCAGCCGAAGAGCGCGGCAATCATCCACTGTGGATGCGACACGCCGAGGATCAGAGTCAGCGGCGCCAGGGGCAGCAGGGCGAAGCGCTCCAGCAGAGCGATCCAAAACAAAAACCCCCGCACCCGCCGACGGCGGCTCAGATACGGCACGACCAAAAATCCCGGCAGCGTGATCAGCAAGTTCATCAGCGCGGGAACGCAGCCGACGAGCAGATCCGACGCGCCCAGATGCGCCAGAAAGACCGGCAGGATGATAGTGTTCGAAAAGAACGCCATCCCCAGCGGCCAGCCAATCGAGTCGATCACGCAGGAGAAAAAGTTATAAATACGGTCTCCGCGCGAAGCGCCGAGAACCTGGACGTCACTCATCTCCGAAATATCTTTCCGTAAGTAAAACAGGCACACTCAAGGTGTTAATAATCCAAATTATCGATTACGAAGCGTTTATCGCGGCAAGACGCTTAAACACGAAAACGAGGAGCGCTCCCATTAGGATTGAGCCGCAGAGTCCACACTTGCCCTGCCAGGATTGTATTCCACGCAGCCCCAATTTGATCCCGACAAATGTCAATATAAGTTCCCCAATGAGCCAAAAGCCCCCGATAGCAACAGGGTTTAACGCCATTGTGAAGGCAAAACTCAACGCAAGAAATACGGCGCACACCATAGTCAGAACGACGCTCGTAAGAAAACAACGAAGCGCGTATACGCCCGCCTGCTGTTTTTCGGAGTGGGAAGGAGAAGGCTCCTCAAGCGCTGTGGGCGGCGGCGGCCCCACATCCTCTGAATCCTTCATATGGTTCATCCCTTATCAATCGGCTTTGTTGATGGCGTCGATTCCAGCCACCACGATGGAAACAACCATGATCGCCATGAGCATGGAGCCAAAAAGCCCGCATTTTCCCTGCCAAGATCGAACCCCACGCATTCCATGAGCAACGCCTGCAAATGACAGTGACGCTTCCGCAATTAGCCAAATGACATGGGTCACAATATCTCCTATGCCGGCGATGCAGAATAAGACCCAGACGATTACCAGAACCACGCTCGTGGCAAAACAGCGGAGCGCGGCAATACCTGCCTTCGGCTTGTCGGGCGGAGACGGAATCGGCTCTGGAGAAATCGATGGCGGCGGCGGCCAAACGTTATTCGCATCACTCATTTCGCTTTTCTCTTTCTAATCTCCATGCAGACCGTTGCCGCCTAACACGGACATGAAGTACAGAGATGGAACGATGACAACAACCAATATTAGGCACGAGCCCAAGAGGCCCACTTTCCCTGGCCAAGAGTCTGCGCCTTTCCAGCCATACACGAAACCCAGTACAGCGCAGACAGCGCTCGAAGATATGTAGAAGTAAGCGTTATCGCCAAGACCATGGAGAAATATGGGCGCCACTACAACCAACACGCTCAACAGAAACAATCGAAGCGACCAAATTCCTGCGGCGAGAAGGTTTCTCTGCTGTCGCGAGATCTTTTTCGGATTGATCGGGGAAGGCAGACTTACGTCATTCGGATCGCTCATTTGGATTTGTCCTCGTTTATCCGCCGACAAAGTATGGCGATTTGCTTGTCGCCCATGCGCGTCAGCACAACCGTCATTTCGTCCGATCCCTTGAGCTTGAGCTGTTTGATCACGGCTTCGGGATCGTGCGGCACGCCGCGCTTCTTGACGACGACGCGGCCGACGCCGCGCGCGTTCAATGCTTTCTGCAGGACCTTGAAGTGGTAGGCAAAGCGCTCCACGATCTCATATGCCGTTGCGAAGGGCGTCGGGAAAAGCTCGGGGGCGATGAGATAGGCGATCTGCGGATCGACGGGCGCGGCGTTCAAATCGTGCGCCAGGGTTCGGATCAGATGCGCGCGGATCACGGCAGGGTCTGGTTCGTAGAGATAGCCGCCTTCGTCGGACGGCGCGGGGGGGATGAAATCGGTGTCTTCGTCGGGCGCTCCCGCGAGCGCTTGCACGCCGTCCGGACGGAGCACGGTAGCGCGTACGGCCTCGGGAGCACGCAGGCGCCCCGTCCAGAAGAGGGATTCTTTGCACTCGCCTTCGTCGGAGAGAAACTCTAGCCCCGCGTCCATTTGCTCCGCGACGGAGTGATCGATGCCTGGCGCGAGTTTGACGCCGATGTGCTCGATCCCTCGATCGCGCAGATCGTTGACGAGGGAGAGCGGCGGCGAGTAGTCTTCGGGGGAGACGACGCGGCGTTTGTCCACACGGCGGGCGGGGTCGAACCAGACGGCTTCGGTGGTTACTGGGAAGTCAATGGCGTCGGCGCAATGGACGGCGATCTTCGAATCCAAGTCCAGCGCCCGTGCGTTCTCGGCGGCGAATAATGCGCGGGCGGGATCGCGCTCCACGACGGTGACTTGCAGCCCGGCGCGGGCGAAGGCGATGGCGTCGCCGCCGACGCCGCCACAGAGGTCAGTGAGGGATATTATTCCGACAGATGCAAAGCGTGCGGCGTGATATGCGGCCGCGCCGGCGCTCGACGCCTGCTCCAGAGCTTCGCCGATAAAGTACATACCGGCAGCTGATTCCCCGAACTTACGCACGCCTTTGCGGCGCGACGCCGCCATCTCCCACGCCGCTGCCGCGATCTCCGGCGAGGCGGACTTGCGCAGGCGTGTCAGCGCCACCACCGGCTCGGCCTTCGCGGCCAGTAATACGCTTGCTTCGGCCAGCAGCAGGCGTCCCGGTTCGGTCAGTAAATATCGTGCGGTGAGAAGTTCCATAAGAAGAGTCTATTGTAGCACGGAGCTTGACATCGCGCATGAAGCCTAAGCAAGCCGCCAGCGCGTGGAAAAAATTCGGGTATAATCGGGGCAGCAATACAAACATATGCTCGAAAGCAAACAGTAGACGCCGCCTTCCGGCGCACCGACGCAACGCGACGGGCGGTCAATACGCCCCGTTTTCGAGAGCCGCCCAACGCGGCGATAGCAAGGACAATGATGGCTAAAGGATTGACGGATCGACAGCAGGAAGTTTTCAACTTCATCGTCGCATTCGTGGAAGAAAAAGGATACCCGCCCACCATACGCGAGATGCAGCTGGGACTGAGCATCGGCTCCCTGCGCGGCGTCACGATTCACCTCGACGCGCTGCACAAAAAGGGCTTCATCGAGCGCCTTTCCAGCAAGAACGGCCCGCGCACCTCCCGCGGAATCCGCATCCTGGCGCGCGTCTCCGAACGCTCCGCCGACGAAGTCAGCGGCATGGTCCGTCTGCCCCTAATCGGCGCCATCGCCGCCGGTACGCCCCTGCTTGCTACCCAGAATATTGAAGACATCATCCCTGTCCCCTTGCAGCTTTTGAAAGCCTCTCACCAAGAGTGCTTCCTGCTGCGCGTCCAAGGCGAAAGCATGACCGGCGCGCACATTCTGCCCGGCGATCTCGTGATCATCCAGCCACAGATCACCACCGAAAACGGCGACATCGTCGCCGCCCGCATCGGCGAGGACGCCACCGTCAAACGCTTCCGCCGCCACGGCAACCGAATCGAATTGCAGGCCCAGAACCCCAACTACGCCCCCATCCCCCTGCGCAAATCCGACGACGCCGCCATCATCGGCAAAGTCGTCGGCCTGCTGCGGGGATATGTAGGATAAAGTGCGAGTCCTCTTTGGGTAAACAATCAAGCATTAATATCGGCGTCAATCCTCCGCCTCCCATTGAACAAACTATCGCCATTCTGCTTGACGCAGGATGGCGATGGTTTGAAGACCAAGTTTGCTATCAAATTGGGGACGTTTGGGATCAGGAGCCGGCTCCTCTCGTCATGTGGCCCGATATCGCCCATTTACTAGAGGAGCAAACGACAGCGGGAGCAGACGTCTCGATCTCCCTGCAATGGGAAGATGAAAGCACGCTTCCCATCGATTTCGGCTTCCATAATGATGCACGCGATGACAGCCAAACCATTCACGTTTATATTGGTGGGATTATCTCCCATACACTTTGCGGCAATTTCACAGACTACAGTTGGTATCTCACGCGAACGGTGTGCCCCATGATCAACGCAGGCTATAACGTCTGGTTCGTCAACTGCGAAGAGAGCTATTAATTCGCCAAAGCACAGAATTATATCGCACGATCTTCGCGCACCGTGAGACGATTAACGAAGCAAGCTGATCGCCCGGTCAGCGTCGGCCACCGTTAATCCCACACGCCCATCGGTTTGTACGAAGGGATGACCGCACTCGGCGATATCGAAAGCGTTGTCGTCCAGAACCACATACGCCTCCACATCCTCGCAAGTCTCCAAGTAATGTGCGATCTGCTGACCCCGATTCTTGCCCCCATGCTCCACGCAATCCCGCTCCGTATGCCCGATGATTTGCAGCTTCGACGTGACTCCGTGCGTGCGCAGCAAGTAGCGCAGGCCGGCGAGGGTCATCAGGGCGGGGTACTCGGGACCGTCTTCCATGGTAAGATAACGCCAGGAGCTGGTGAGCACCACGACGGCGCCTGTTTCATGGATGAGATGGTTGAAGTGGGCAACGCATTCGGGCTTGATCGTGCTGCTTTGGGCGGCTTCGTGGAACGTTCGGTCGTTCAAAACACCGTCGATATCGAGAAATATCAGTTTCATAGTTGGATCCCAGCGCCGTTCGGTGCAGGAGTGGGCGGGATGAATCGCGAACAAGGAATCCGAGAGAACTTTTCAAAGGACAGAGTATGACAGACATCGACACATTGATTGAACAAATACGCGAGCGGGCGCAGGACGACAGCCGAGCGACCGATGACGGACGCGCGCCCGGCAAAGTCGCCGCGCCGCCCGCCACGGAGGCGGAGGTCTCCGCAGCAACCGTGCAGCTTGGCTTCCTGCTGCCTTCTTTCCTGCAGCGGCTTTACAAGGAAGTCGGCGCGGGCGGCTTCGGCCCCGGTCACGGCCTCTTCTCCATCCTTCTCGAAACCGATACGCTCGCGGATCAGTACAAAGCGCGGCGCGAGCCGGGCAAGGACCGTCGGCCGACCAACTGGCCCGACGGGCTGCTCCCGATCGTCGACTGGGGCAGCGGCATCCTCTCGGCCGTCGACTGTATGAAAGCGGACTTGCCCGTCGTTCGACTCGACGCCAATATGCCCAAGGTGGATGTGCTCACCCGCGTTCCGTCCGAATGGCATTATGAGAAGGCGGGGCGGATTCCCGAAGCGTGCTGGCTGGAAGCGGCGTCGCTGCAGCGCTGGCTCGAAGACTGGATCGAAGGCCGTCAGCTGTTCTACCGCGCCTATAGCCTCGGAACGCTGGATGTGGATTTGGAAGGCGACGACGAAGCGGAAGAAGAAGACGAGGAAGAATAAAGTGCGCGCAAGCACAAATTTCGTGCGCAATGTCCTTGACAGGCGAAATTGTTATGTGCTATCCTAATCTCCGACAGAGTTAGTCGGAGATTCACCTCCGCACTCGTCCGATTAGGAAAATGCGCCCCCAGACGCTTGCAGGCGTCCGGGGGCGCGGAGCGGGATGTGATACGATCTCACCCTCTGCCAGAGGTATCGTACCCCAAACCCCTCCTCCTGTACAACCCATGCGCGGCGTCGTGGCGCCGGCTTATTCTTGCCTGCCCAAAACGCCTCATTCATGAGGCGTGTCACGCCGGCCCGAGACGCGACGCCGCGCATGGGATCGTTCAGATAAGGAGATCACATTGTCACGAATACCTTCCGCCGCCCGCGTACGGGCCGGCTTTACTTTGATCGAATTGCTCGTCGTGATAGCCATTATCGCGATTCTCGCATCGATACTCTTTCCCGTCTTCGCCCAGGCCCGCGACAAAGCCCGGCAGACCAGTTCGCAGTCCAACCTGCGTCAAATTTCCCTCGTATTCCAGATGTACGCGCAGGACGCCGATGAGATATTCCCGCCGGCCTCCTACTCCGGCGCGCCGGGCGTCACGCACCCCGACAACCTCGGCGCCTACCGCTGGCCATGGCTCACACTGCCCTATGTCAAGTCCATGGCGCTCTACCGCTCGGCTTCGGACACGGGAACGTACAGCACCTATCGCGACACCAACGATCCCAACTATGGCTACTACTGGGGCCTCTTCCCATCCTATGGATATAACTGGCGCTACCTTGCTCCCTCCACCCAAGATTCGGGCGGAGCCACCGTCGCCGTCATGAGCGACGCCGCCAGCACATCCTACAGCCGTGGCGTCTCCCTGGCGGTCGTCCAGGCGCCCAGCAATACCATTCTTCTCGCCGACACCACCTGGGCGCCCTCCCCCGGCCAGACGCAGCTGACGCTGGGTTACTTCCTGATCAACCCGCCGCAGAAGTGGGCAGGTTCGACACCGCTGACCAGCCTGTCGTTCGGCTACGTCATGCCGCGCCACCAGGGCAAGGCGAATGTCGCCTTCGCCGACGGTCATGTGAAGTCCATGAGCATCGGCGCCCTTTCCAATGAGGCGCTCTGGAGCGGCCAGGGGGTTTAGATGGCGCGCCGACCGATGGACTGGCGGCACTACACCGCCGCCGGCATCTTTCTCATCGTCCTCTGC
>NZ_JBDSQY010000278.1:0-10194 GCF_039929585.1 Capsulimonas sp. | reverse complement strand
GGTCTGCGCGAATTACTCAAAGTGCGCGCCTCCCAGATCAACGGCTGCGCCTATTGTTTGGATATGCATGTACAGGAAGCGCGCCGGCATGGGGTGACCGACGACCGCCTGCATCTGGTCGCCGTCTGGCGGGAGGCCCCGTGCTTCCACGAAGCCGAGCGCGTTGCGCTGGAGCTGACCGAGGCCGTAACACGAATTGGCGAGGGCGGCGTGTCCGATGTACTTTATGAGCGAGTGCGGGCCCAATTTACGGAGCGCCAATATGTGGGGCTGCTGACGACGATTACGGTCATCAATTCCTGGAACCGGCTGATGGTCGGCGTCGGCGCCATCCCAACAATGAAAGAGAGAGTCGATTGAAAACACAACGAGACAAAGCGCTTCTGCTGCGTGATCTTCACCAGGGGCCAGAGGTATTAATACTGCCAAACATATGGGACTGCGCCAGCGCCCGAGTGGTTGAGGAAGCGGGCTTTCCTGTCATCGCGACTGCGAGCGCCAGCATGTCTTGGGCGCTGGGTTATCCCGACCATCAGGGAGCGCCTCGTGATGAGATGCTCTATCTGACTCGCCGAATCGTCGCCTCGGTCCAGATTCCCGTGACGGTCGATATCGAAGCGGGGTACGGTGATACTGTCGCCGAAGTCGTCGAAACGGGGCGGGGCGTGCTCGCCGCCGGCGCGGTCGGCGTCAACCTGGAGGACTCCGATGAGAGCGGCGCCTTGATGGACATGCGGCTCCAAGTGGAAAAGATCGCCGCGCTGCGCGCTCTTGGCGATTCCGAGGGTGTCCCGCTCGTCATCAACGCCCGGACAGACGCCTTTCATCCCGGAACCCTCGCCCCGGACCAACAATTCGCCGAAGCCGTGCGCCGTTTGAACGCGTATCAAGCAGCTGGCGCGGACTGCCTCTTCGCGCCCTTCGTCATGGATGCGCCAACAATTGCCGCGTTGATCCAGTCGGTGAACGGTCCGCTCAACATCCTGCTGCTGCCGGGTATGCCTTCAATCCCAGAACTGGAAGCGCTTGGCGTCCGCCGTGTGAGCACGGGACCGGTTCTGTTCCTAGGGGCAATGACAAAGGCGCGGAATATGATGGAGCATCTAAGAGAAGACGGCGCCTTCTCCATGGCTTACGCCGACCTCATCAGCTATCCGGAAATGAACGGTCTGATGATGCGCTAATTCATTGTGAAGTTTCGGGACTTGGCCTCGAACTGACCCAGCGATCGAGCAGATCGCGCTGTGCGGCGTTGATCTCAATCCCGGGCCGCGCCGTCTTCGTTTTCTGAATGGCTTCTTCGACGGAGGCTGCATCCGCGCGCGCAATCAGCGCCGCCGCAACAACGGTCGCCGAGCGTCCATGTCCCAGCGCGCAGTGAACGTAAACGGCGCCGGGGCACGCGGTGATCGCCGACACCATTCGTTCAAACTCCGGCAGGGAGGGCGCGGCGGCGTCCATCGTGGGAAGGCAGATATACCCGCGTCCTGTCCGCACTTTCCGAGGCTCTCCAAACTCCGCCGTCAGGTCGGCGACGAGCATGGTCCCCGGAGGCAGTTCACTCTCGGAGCAGCGCCGGCCAAGCCAAAGTCCTTTCACGATTTCATGACTGCGCTCCTCGCGGCTGAGTCGCTTTTGGATCTCCCACAAACCCCAGGTGACAGCGAGATACGGCAACAGCAGCGCGACGTTCACGCCCGCCATTGTCCCATCCACACGCTTTCCGAAGACACGCGGCCCAATGGGCTGGTACGCCGCTCCCACCAGAAGCCAGCTCAGTCCGGACCACGCCAACAGCCATCCCCACGGCCCCGCTTCGCGCGCGAAGTACAGCTGAGCGATGCCGATAAGCGCGAGCGTGAACGCGTACTTCATGGACGACGGATTCCTTGGAACTCAGTGACACGCTCCGATTCCAGAAGCGTCTTTTGTGCTTGCAGAGCTTCCCACACTTCCCAGGGCTGAATTATCCATAGGCGAATTGTCTGAGATGGGAATTTGTTCATAAGCTTCGCAGAAAAGAAAATACCCTCCTCGTTCAGTCATGAACGAGGAGGGCGTGATGTGAGGATTAGACTACGGCGTAATCGTAAACGTGCGCGGTCCGGTTGGGGCCACGCCGGGATTGATGACTTTGGCGGTCGCCGTTCCCGCGCTCGTGACGAGTGCGGCGGGGATGGTCGCCGTGAGGTTTGTCGGCGATACGTAGGTCGTCGTGAGCGGCGTCCCGTTCCAGGTGATTTCGGCGCCGACGACGAAACCGGTTCCGATGGCGGTTAAGGTGAAGTCCGCATGTCCGGCGTTTGTTGTCGATGGGGTCATGCCGGTGAACACTGGCGCCGCCGTGACTGGGAACGAGATCGGCGTGGTGGCGGGCGTGGTCGGCGTGACGGTGATGGTCGCGGTGGTCGGCGCGGTGACAAACGCGGCGGGGACGGTGGCGACGATCTGTCCGCTGGAGATGAAGTAGGTGGTCAGGAGCGTTCCGTTCCAGTAGGCTTTGGTGCTGGAGGTAAAGCCGGTCCCGACGATGGACAGATTGAAGCTGGCGTGTCCTGCTTGGACCGTGCTGGGCGCACAGCGGGCGGGAACGGCGGGACCGGTAACCGTGAAGGGCAGCGGGGCGGTCGGCTGGACGCCAGGGTTAATGACGGTGACGTTCATGGCTGCTGGGGCGGTGATGTATCCTCGCGGGACGGTGGCGGTGAGCTGCGTGGGCGTGACGTAATGCGTGGTGATATAGGCGCCGTTGAACACGACTTGCGAACTGGGGATAAAGTTCGTTCCGTTGACGGCGAAGGTGAAGTCGTTCGATCCTGCTTGTGCGGTATTGGGAGACAGCGATACGAGTGTTGTTGCCGGAGTAATCGTCAACGGCAGCGCGGACGTCTGTCCTTCTTGCGGGTAACCCACGGTGATGTTTGCCGTTCCCGATGCGGCGACGTCCGCCGCAGGAACAGCCGCAATCAACTGCGTGCTGGAACTCAAAGTTGTGGAGAGTGGCGTTCCGTTCAGATAAACGGTTGCGCCGGTCATGAAGTTGGTTCCGGTGACCGTCAGCGAGAAGGGATAATGACCTGCTTGAACCACGGGATTAGAGATTTGTGTCAACGTTGGATCCGGGAATAGCGCGATCTTGTAGACGGTTCCGTAATTATAGTACGAGTCGCCTCTCGTCGCTCCAATCAGCACGCCGTTAGCACTGAGGGTTACGCCGTCGATAGGATAGGCGTTTTCGGGGTTGAAGCGATTGAAATTCCGTTTGATGCCGAGGACGCCGGAAGGATCGATTTCGAAGAGCAGTCCATATCCGAAGGTTCCGCCTGGGAAAGTTCCGTAAATAGCGCCGGAACTGTCTTGGACCATCGGTCCTATTCGGACAAGGCCGTCGTCTGAGACTCCTTCGTCTAATCCAAAGGAGTGTACTGTCGTAGTAACGCCTGTTTTGGTCATTTTGAAAATGCCGCCATGGAAGGCTATCCCGCCGCCGATCCCCGCCCCATAGAGGTAGCCGTCCGCGCCCTCCATTAAAGCGTCTTGAGGCGTGGTGATAGCATTGGAGTCACGTGTAAAACTGTGCACGGTGTTGACACTCCCATTCGGAGTGATTTGAAACACCGTTCCGTAATCGCCAAATGCAGTACTCGTTGCCGTGCCGTATAGATTGCCGTCGCTGGCGAGCAGAAGCTCTCCAGCCGGGTTGAAGGGATCATTGAAGGTATGGATTACGGTGTAAACTCCCGCCGATGTGATAGAGTACACTATCGCGTTTTGGTGAACGGCGGAGGGTTCATTGTGGGCAGAGGTTAATCCGTAAAATACGCCCGGCGAGACTTCACGGAGACTTCCGCTCGGCCGGTCTTCATCATAAGTGGCGGAGCCATTGAAGACGGCGTCGAATTGGTGTAGGATTGTCACAACACCGTCGCTTGTCATTCGGAAGATCGCGCCCGCAGGACCGACCCTCAGCGGTACGCCATCGGCGAAAGTGGATGTTATCCCATAGAAATTACCGTCGCTTCCCAGGGTCAAGCCGACGCATGGGACGCCGATCTCGTTCGGTGTGCTTCCGTCCTGAAAATTATGAAGAATGGTGTACACGCCCGAATTACTGATTTTATATGCAGTCCCGTATCCTGCGGAGCCGCCACCCCTTGTTACTCCGTATATCCCATCGGCCTTCTGGATAGGCTTGCCCACGCTATTCATTCCGTCATTTGCGACTGAGACGTCATGAAATTTGTGCAGTATGGTAACGACGCCATGAGCATAGGTAGGCTCGACAGTCGTTGTGGTCAGGAGCGTCGCCAGGGCAAGCGTGGCGATACTGGACGAAACGCCTAAAAGGGTGGATTGAACTGTGAAGTGAGTTCTTTGGATCAGGGAATGCTTGAAAAAGGACATTGGTTTCTCCAGACTCTGTTGGTTGTTTACGTAATCATCCGGGAATTGCATAATTGACGACAAACTGTGAAAGGTAATGCGCACTTCCGTCTGTCTAAGACGGAAGCGTACGGTCGTGAGCGCTCTCTTACGGCGTGATGGTGAATGTGCGCGGTCCGGTCGGGGCGACACCAGGGTTGATGACCTTGAGCGTCGCCGTTCCCGCGCTCATCACCAGTGCGGCGGGGATGGTCGCTGTGAGATTGGTCGGCGATACGTAGGTGGTCGTCAGCGGCGTCCCGTTCCAGGTGATCTGAGCGCCGACGACGAAGCCCGTTCCGATGGCGGTCAGCGTGAAGTCCGCATGTCCGGCGGTGGTTGTCGATGGGGTCATGCCGGTGAATACTGGCGCCGCCGTGACCGGGAACGAGATCGGCGTCGTGGCGGGCGTGGTCGGCGTGACGGTGATGGTCGCGGTGGTCGGCGCGGCGACAAAGGCGGCGGGGACGGTGGCGACGATCTGTCCGCTGGAGATGAAGTAGGTGGTCAGAAGCGTTCCGTTCCAGAAGGCTTTGGTGCTGGACGTGAAGCCGGTCCCAACGATGGACAGATTGAAGCTGGTGTGTCCTGCCTGGACGGTGCTGGGAGCGCAGCGCGCGGGAACAGCCGGTCCGGTGATCGTAAACGGCAGCGGCGCGTCTGGAATTGTATTGGGGTTGATGACGGTAACGCTGGCTGCTGCTGGAGTTGTGATGTATCCTCGCGGGACGGTGGCGGTCAGTTGCGTGGGCGTGACGTAATGCGTGGTGATATAGGCGCCATTGAACACGACTTGGGCGCCGGACACAAATCCCGTCCCATTGACGGCGAAGGTGAAGTCACTGGATCCTGCCTGCACGGTATTGGGTGACAGCGAGGTCAGCGTCGAGCGCTCCGTGATGGTTAGGGGCAATGCGGCGGTATCCCCTTCGAGCGGGGAGCTGACCTTGATGGATGCGACGCCGGGTGCGCTTAGCGCGGAAAGAGGGACGGCGGCCGTGAGCTGTGTGCTGCTTACCACGGTGGTCGGCAGAGGAGAGCCGTTGAGGTAAACGATCGCGCCGGAATCAAAGTTCGTTCCGGTGGCGGTGAGCGTAAATCCGTAATGGCCGACCTGAACTGTGGACGGTGAGATCGCGGTCAGCGTCGGAGTAGGAATGGGAGTGATCGTGAGCGTTTGCGCGGGTGTCTGGGTCGGCTCCGACAGATAGCCGACGGTAATGTTCGCCGTTCCAGGAGAGACCACCAGCGATGCGGGAACGGTTGCCGTCAGCGTCGTGCCGGAGACGATCGTGGTCGGCAGCGGATCCCCGTTCCAGTAGATCGCAACGCCCGCCAAATATCCTGTGCCCGTGACTGTGAGCAGGAAGCTTGGATCCTTCGCTTGGACGGTTGCCGGGGAGATCCCTGTCAGTGTGGGAACGGACGCAGGAGTGATCGTCATTGTCAGCGCCGACGTTCTCGTTGTTTCGTCCGCATAGCCTGCGGCGATATCCGCCGTTCCCGGGGTCGCTACGAGCGATGCGGGGACCGTGGCTGTCACCTGTGTGCTGGAAACGACCGTGGTCGAAAGCGCTCCCCCGTTCCAGTAAAGGGTCGTATTGGGCTGGAAATTCGCGCCGGCGCCTGTAATCGTGAAGCTGCTGTGTCCCGCCTGGATGGTGGAGGGAGTGATCGAAGTCAGCGTCGGCGCGGTGGCGGCCGTGATCGTCAGCGTCAGCGCGGAGGTCTGCGTCAGACGGTCCGGGTAGCCGACGGTGATGCTTGCCGCTCCTGGAGAGACTACCAGCGATGCGGGGACCGTGGCCGTGAGCTGTGTGCTCGAGACGACGGTCGTTTGCAGCGGGGAGCCATTCCAGTTGACGACCGCGCCGGGATAGAAGTTAGCGCCCGTCACCGTCAGCGGGAAGGTGACGTGCGTTGCGGTCACTGTGGAGGGTGAGATCTGCGATATGGACGGATCGGGCACGATGGTCGCCTTGAAGACCGCGCCGCTTCCCGCAGCGCCTCCACTCGCCGTTGTTCCATAAAACGATCCGTCCGCTCCGACAATCAGTCCGCCGCGTGGATCGTAACCTTCGGGAGAAGACGTAAGAAACAGATGCCGCAGGATGTATTGTCCGGTGGGAGTGATTTGGTAAATTGTGGAGGGTGGGTTGGACTCGCCGCCACCGATTACCGCCGTTCCCGTTGTTCCATAAAGCGACCCATCTACACTCTTCACAAGTGTCGCCGGCGATCCGATTGCATCGGAAGGGGCTCCAGCGAATGCATGAATGAGGGTAACCGCTCCCAGAGGGGACATTTTGTAGACCGTACCCCAAAACGGGAACGGGCCTCCGCCCGCAGTCCCGTAAAAATTGTGGTCGCCGCCTTCTACTAAAGTGGATACCGGCATTGAGGCGCTGCCTGGATAAGGATCGTCTCCAAACCGATGCAGCACCGTGTAAGCGCCGGAAGGGCTGATTTTGTAGGCGGCGCCGAAATTATGGTTGTAATTTGTACCATCCAGGTTCGAGTAAGTACCGCCGGTCGCCGCCGTTCCATAGAGGCTCCCGTCACTGGCCACGGTAATCCCGCCGGCAGGCCCATATCCATCGTTGATTATGGAACCGTCCCGAAATACGTGAAGGATCGTGTAGCCGGCTCCCGTGAGCGAGATCCGATAGACCGTGCCTGCGGGAAATAATCCGCTGGGCGGTGTCGGGCCTCCGCCACCGCCTGTCACGCCATAAATAAATCCCCCAGCGCCGGGGGTGAGATCTCCTGTGGGAAATCTGCCGTCGTTGGGGATCGAGGGATCTCCAAACGAATGCAGGATCGTGATCGCGCCCGTGGGAGACATCCGGAACAGCATTCCCGATCCAAACGCTCCTCCCTGTAATGTGGTTCCGTATAAGTTTCCGTCGCCGCCTAATTTCAGACCTCCGATATACTTGCCGTCGAAAGGAAGCGAGCCGTCTCCAAACCGGTGCAGAACCTGAAAAACTCCCGATGGCGTGATCTTGAAAATCGCGCCGTTATATTGCGGCACGCCTTCCCAGGTCGTTCCATAAAGGCTTCCATCACTGGCTTGGACTAGCTGGCTGGAAGGATTGAACCCCTCGCTGTTGGGAGGCCCCGGGAGAAAATTATGCAGGACGGTAAAATCGATATGCGCCTGCGCGGGATGGGGTGGCGCTGCCATTAGAAGCGCCGCGAGCGTGGCGACGCAGCCGAACGCCCGGATTGGTTTTGTCTGCCATTTCATGTCGATGAATAATGCTTTCCCCATGTTTCCATGGATTTCTCATAAGATTGCATTCTTATCACGTCTGCTTGCGTTTGAGAGAAAGCAGACGAGACAAAAATGCAAGTCTTCCAGGAGCGATCGTGAACGTGAGTGGTGCGTTGAATTGGGAGAACGAAAATACTCGTTCTCGGTTTGGAGTAGGAATTTACTGTCGTAAAGTAGGGTTAAAGTGCAGAAAATCCTCCCAGGCTGGTGGTGTGTTGTTCTTGCACTTACTTCGGATAGGCATAGGGGCGCTGTAATAGGTCCACAGCATCGGCGCAGCATTCACTATTTGTGCTGTGTTACGGTGGCCCGATTATGATAATAGTCGCGCAGACGTAAAAATGTGGGCTTAGGCAACTATTTACCGATTATACCAAAAATGCGGTTGGAATGGAAACTTATTATTGCTCGCGTGTTGCCGTTTCGACTGCGTTCTTTTGGCGAAAAGAATGCAGTCGAAATCACATGCAAGTTACGGCGTAACCGTAACGGTCAGCGGCGCTGTGGGCAATACGTAAGGGTTGGTCACGGTGATTTTTCCAGGGACGCCGGCTTTGACATAAGCTCCGTTGACGATGGCGATCAACTGCGACGACGATACGTATGTCGTGCTGAGAACGGAGCCGTTCCAGTAAGCGCGGGCGCCGTTGACGAAGTTCGCGCCTCCGAGGATGATCTGGTAGCTCTGCGAACCCGCTTTAATGGAATCGTTCGACAGCCATGTGAGGAAGATCGGATCCGTAACCGTGTATTTGGAGATCGCCGTGGGCGCGACGTCGGGGTTCGCCACACGCAGCTGCGGCGATCCATATTTCGCCACATACGCCGCCGGGACATTGACGAGCAATTGGTTAGGGGAAAAGTACCCCGTCGTCATCGGCGTGTTGTTCCAATACACCGTGGCGCCGCGGACAAAGCCTGTTCCTGTGATCGTCAAGCTGAAGTCTCGGTGTCCCGCCTGCACGCTGCTGGGAGAAAACGCCGTGATTTGCGGCGCATCCGTAACGGTGAAGTTTTGGGCGTTGCTGGCGGCGACGTTTGGGTTTTTGACAGTGATCGGGACAAGCGGATTGACTGGCCCCGCTAGCGCGGCGCTGACGGTTGCGGTCAGCAGGGACGGCGAAACGTAAGTCGTCGGAAGAACCGCTCCGCCCCAGTAAACGCGCGCGCCATCGACGAAACCTGTTCCGCCGACGGAGAGCGTGAAACTGTTGTGTCCCGCCTGAACGGAAGCGGGCGAGAGCCGCGTGAGTGTCGGAGCGGCCGTGACAACAAGGCTCGGCGCGGGCGTTGGAGTTTCGTTGCCATTGGTCACAAAGACTTTAAGAGTCTGTGGTGAGGCCACGAGCCAATAAGGAATCGTTACGCGCAGCAAACTCTCCGACCCGAATGAGGTGGGAAACGGGTATCCACCGCAATTGATGGTGTCACCGGGCAGAAACCCTGATCCTGTGACGGTCAGGAAAAAATCTCCGCGCCCCGCCTGAACGGAGGCTGGCGAGATTGCTCCCACAACTCGATTGGTGAGCGTGAGCTTGTACACGGCGCCATCTTCTGAACGGTCAAAGCCGTAGGGGTGTGTTAAATAAAAGGCGCCATCGCGTCCTTGCGCCAGTCCCTGATTTCCATTCTCGATGGCACAGATTGCTGTTGTAACGCCGGACGGAGTGATCCGATACAGCATTCGACTCGTAGAAACGTAGATGTTGCCATCCGTCGCCAAAATAGCCGGAGCCGTGGAGTTTGACGAGTAGAAGGGGACCTCAGGGAATTCATGGTACACGCCGCTGGTGGAAATTTTGAATAGCGCTGAGCCCGTGCTGCCATAGAGATATTGATCGCTCCCCAGGGCGAGACGCGCTATCGGGCGCACGAATGAATTGCTGTGAGCGGCGTCGCCAAACGAGTGCAAAATCGTCACGTTTCCGCTGGGAGTGATCCTAAAAACTGTCCCTTGGTTGTAGAGGCCGCCCTTCGAAGTCACACCATAAAGATTGTTGTCCGGCGCTTCTAATAAATCTCCCAGCGGCATTGCGCCATCATTCGGTACGCTCCCATCTTCAAAACGATGGATCGTTGATACGGAGCCGTCTAGAGCAATTTTGAATACTCTGCCGCTGGTATTGTATTTGTCCGAAGATGTCTCGCCGTATAAGCTGCCGTCGTGCGATTGGATCACTCCATCCGTCGGTGCGCCGCCGAAACTTGTATTCTCGTCAAAATGCCATATGTGATTGACGGATCCGGTAGTTGTCATTTTGACGAGATCACCTGCATCCAATGTGATATAGACAAATCCGTCCTCGCCGATGGTGATGAATTTTGGCCCATATCCCAGTGCAGGCGAGACAAAACGATTACCAAACGTGTTGTTCAGCACAGCGAAGGAGCCGGAAGGGGAAATCAGGAAGAAGGCGCCGCCGCCGCCGCTGTAACCACCTCCACTGGTCAGGCCATAAAAATATCCATCTCGTCCCTGAACCAAGGGGATGAAC
>NZ_JBDSQY010000277.1:0-5544 GCF_039929585.1 Capsulimonas sp. | reverse complement strand
CACCGTTCGCGACAGAAGTTGTGACCAGAGCAATATCACGCACTTGATCGGTCAGGTTGCCGGCCATGAAGTTGACGTTGTCGGTCAAATCTTTCCAGGTGCCCGAAACGCCCTTCACCTCGGCCTGGCCGCCGAGTTTGCCTTCCGTGCCGACTTCCTTTGCAACGCGCGTTACTTCCCCGGCGAACGTTCCGAGACTGTCGACCATCTGATTGATGACGTTCTTGATCTGGAGCAGTTCTCCCTTGACGTCAACCGTAATCTTCTGGGTCAAGTCGCCGTTTGCGATCGCGGTCGAGACTTTGGAAACGTCACGCAGCTGGACCGTCAGGTTGCCGGCGAGCAGGTTAACGTTGTCGGTGAGATCTTTCCAGGTGCCCGAAACACCCTTGACTTCCGCCTGGCCGCCCAATCGTCCCTCGGTGCCGACTTCGCGGGCAACGCGTGTTACTTCTGCGGCAAACGAGTTCAACTGATCGACCATGACGTTGATCGTGTTTTTGAGTTCTAAAATTTCGCCGCGCGCATCGACCGTGATCTTCTGGGACAAGTCTCCGTTTGCAACAGCCGTTGTAACCAAAGCAATGTTTCGCACCTGATCCGTCAGGTTGCCGGCCAGACTGTTCACGTTGTCGGTGAGGTCTTTCCAGGTTCCTGAAACGCCTCGGACCTCCGCCTGGCCGCCCAGCTTTCCTTCGCTTCCGACTTCGCGGGCCACGCGCGTTACTTCTGCGGCGAAGGAGTTGAGCTGATCGACCATAACGTTGATCGTGTCTTTCAGCTCGAGAATTTCGCCCTTGGCGTCAACCGTGATCTTCTGAGAAAGGTCGCCGTTAGCAACAGCAGTCGTGACGAGAGCGATGTTTCGGACCTGATTGGTCAAATTCCCGGCGAGGCCGTTGACGTTGTCGGTGAGGTCCTTCCAGGTGCCTGAAACGCCCTTCACTTCGGCCTGTCCGCCCAGTTTTCCTTCAGTACCGACTTCGCGGGCCACACGGGTAACTTCTGCGGCGAAGGAGCTCAGCTGATCGACCATCGTGTTGACCGTGGCGCCGATGCGCAGGAACTCGCCCTTGACCGGAGTGCCTTCGATTTCCAGCGCCATCTTCTGCGTTAGGTCGCCGTCGGCGACCGCAGTGATAACGCGGGCGACTTCCGTAGTAGGCCGCGCAAGGTCTTCGATCAGGACATTGATCGAGTCAACACTTTCCGCCCAAGACCCCGCCGCTCCGGTGAGTTCGGCGCGTTCGGTCATGCGGCCCTCGCGGCCGACAATCCGGCCGACGCGCACGATTTCCTGAGCCATCTTCTCATTGATCGCGACACATTCGTTGAACGCCGCGGAAAGCTCTCCCAGCAGGCCGTTTTCGCTGCGGGGCAAACGAACGGAAAAATCGCCCGCCTTCGCGGCGTGCAGAGCCTCCAGCAGAGGCAAAAGTTCATGGGCCGCGTACATCGGCTCCGCTTCACCGGCGACAGACTTAACGGGCATCGGGGGGATACTCCTTGGAGGACGTTAGAAACGAAATTAGCGGTTGGTCGGCCTGGGCGCGCCGGAATGGCTCCGCGCTTTGGCCTGTAATCCTACCCATGGTGTTAGGAAAATTTGAGATGTATGGCAAATTTGGGGCGGCGTCTCGCATTAGTTATTCCGAGAAAGTGTACCCAAAAAAAATCATTTCAAGCTTCGTTATGACTGCTTGTTCGCGTCATAATACCTCGTCGCCAGTTTCACCCGTACGAATGCGCTCGGCCCCGGCAATCGGGATTACGAAAATCTTGCCGTCGCCCTCTTCACCGGTCCGCGCATTCTCCAAGATGACCTCAATCGCAAGGTCCACGTCCTCGTCGCGCACCACCATCTCCAGCTTCACTTTCGGCGGCAGATAGATCACGTATTCTCCACCGCGAAAATGCGGCGAGCGGTCCCCTGTCGGACGACCGGCTCCACGGACATCACTGGCCGTCATTCCAGCAATCCCGGCGTCGGCAAGCGCCGCCTTGACGATCTCCAAACGGATCGGCCGAATAATCGCTTCAATTTTTTTCACGATCGATTTCCTTCTCGTTTCACGCTGTTAACAAGTGCGCGTTAAGTTTAGAACAAAGGTTCCCCATGGTACAATAGTCTCTAACTCATGTTACGCACGATGCGCCCGGCGACTGAAGTCGCGGCTAAAAGTGCACGATGTCCACCTGCGTGGACTCCAGAAACCTTGCGGTCACGTTTCTGGAGTGCCCGGAGGGGCACATCGTGCACTTCTAGGCGCGATTTTAATCGCCGGCTAACCGATGCGTAACGATAATCTCTAAATCACAAGTCTTGAGACTTTCGGGCCAACGCCACTACTGGAGAAACTACATATGCATCGCCTGAACCGATGCCTGACTATCGCCGCGGCGATCGCGATTGCCGCAATCACCGACCCGCTCGTCACGGCAAACGCACAGCAGCCACTCTTCCCGCCGCTCTCCCAGCAATCGGAAACCTCGCCCAGCACGCCGTCGGCGACGCACGCCGCGACGCCGCGCAAGCGAAAGCATAAGCGGCGCATCGTCCACCGCACCGCGCGAACGACGCCCAAGGCGCCGCCGGTCCAGGTCCTAACGCCCACCGATCCGAAGGATCGACTTTCCACGCGCCTTCGCCTTGGCGACGGCGTCCGGATGTGGCGGCCAAGCCGCAAGCAAATCGGCGTTTCCTATGCTCCAGGCGGCTCCGACGCCAGCACCCCCGGCTCCTTCCGGTTCGTCGTCGATCGCGCCAAACTGAGCAAGTATCTCATGGGAACGGCGCCTTACATCAAGCGGTCGCCCATGAATGCAAAAGCTGTCGTCGATACGGCGCAAGCGACGGATGTGGACGCACAGCAAGTTCCGGCAAAGATCATACCTGAAATCAACGGCGCCGCGCTCGACTTGAAGGCCGCCACGGATTTGGTCGCCCGCTCCATCGAAGGCGACCCCGCGACGGTCCACGTCGTGCTGCCAGTCGTCGTGAAGCCCGCCCACATCACCGCATCGCAGCTTGCGGGAATCAACGCCCGTATCGGTTATTTCGTCACCAAGTTCAATCCGGGCGACGTCGGCCGCACCCAGACGGTCCGCCGCGCGATCGACATCATCGACGGCGCCGTCGTGCCGCCGCAAGGCGTATTCTCGATCAACGGCACAGTTGGTGAGCGCACCGCGGAGCGCGGCTTCGGCAAGGGCCATGTCTTTGTGAACGGAAAGATGGAAGTGCAGCAGGGCGGCGGCATGTGTCAGGTCGCCACGACGCTGTTCAACGCCGCGATGCTCGCCAATCTGAAGATCGTCGAGCGCCGCCAGCACGTCCGCACCATTCCCTACGCCGATCCGGGCCGCGACGCCACGGTGTACTGGGGACAGAAAGATTTCAAGTTCCAGAATCTTTCGGACGCGCCCGTGTACGTTTCCTATAAGACGACCCGCAGCCGCGCCGTCGTATCGCTCTTCGGAAAGGCTGTTCCGGGACGCAATGTGAAGCTGGTCAGCCACTATCGCAAACTCGGCGACCGTCACTACACCGGCGTCTTCTACCGAGTCGTCACCAACCCCGACGGCACGGTCATCAAAGACAAGCCGTACTACAGCAACTACAAATGGACCCCGGCGCTCGACTTCAGCCGGTAATCCCAATCTTCACACAAACCCAAGACTCCGCTCTTCCGAGCGGGGTCTTTTTCTCGACACTAATGGAGCCCATTCTATGTCTGCACCCGAGTCCGTACTCCCACGCTGGGACATGACGCCCTTCTATCCCAGCCTGGACAGCCCCGAGTTCGCCGCCGCCTACGCTCAGATGGAGCGAATGATCCAGGAAATGACCGCGTTCGTGGACACTCTGGATTCCCTGGAAACGAATGAAGGCCTGCGGGAGCTGATCGCTCGGCAAAGCGCGTTTTCGGAAGTCGGCGGTGTGGTGGGATCGTATGTTGGCTGTATTGTCGAAGCCGACACGCGCGACACGGCGGCGGCGGCGCGAATGAGCCAGATCGATCTGCTCTTCGCCACGACATCGCAGCAGCAAGCGCGCATCACGGCCTGGATCGGGACACGGGATATCGAGCCGTTTCTGGCCGAGTCCGAGGCGAACGCCCAGTATTCCTACATGCTGCGAAAGCGAAAAACACAGGCGCTCCACCAGATGTCACCCGCCGAGGAGAATCTGGCGTCCGAACTCGGACTGACCGGCGCGTCCGCCTGGGGCAAGCTGCGTGGCGACGTCGAATCGCAAATGCTTGTCCCAATCGTCCTGAACGGCGAAGCCAAGCAGCTCCCGATGAGCGCGATCCGCAATTTGGTCACCGACGCGGACCGCGAAGTTCGCCGCACGGCTTACGAGGCCGAACTGGCCGGATGGAAGACCGTCGAAACGCCGATCGCCGCCGCGCTCAACAGCATCAAGGGCCAGGTCAACACACTCACAAAGCGACGCCACTGGGACAGCCCGCTCGCGCAGAGCGTTTTCCAGAATCAGATCGACCAGGAGACGCTCGACGCCATGATCGGCGCCGCGCGTGAATCTATGCCGCACTTCCGGCGCTACCTCAACGCCAAGGCGCGCGCCCTCGGGATTGAAAAGCTCGCGTTCTATGACATCTTCGCGCCCCTGCCCGGTGAAAGCCGCGTGTGGGAATGGGACGACGCCACGAAGTTCGTTGCGGAGCAGTTCCACGGCTACTCGGCGCGCATGGGCGAGTTCGCCGAACGCTCCTTCCGCGAAAACTGGACCGACGCCGGACCGCGCGAAGGCAAAGTCGGCGGCGCGTTCTGCGCGGGCGTGCGCGGCGACGAATCGCGCATCCTGATGAACTACCAGCCCGCCTTCAACAACGTCAGCACCCTGGCCCACGAGCTCGGCCACGGATACCATAACCTCTGCATGTCGAAGATGCCGATCCTGCTGCAAAGCTCGCCGTCCACGCTCGCCGAAACCGCAAGCATCTTCTGCGAGACCGTCATCCGCCAGGCCGGAGTAAAAGCCGGCTCGCCCGCCGACAAATTAGCGATCCTGGAAGCGTCCCTGCAAGGCGCCACCCAGATCGTTGTGGATATCACCAGTCGCTACTTGTTCGAGCAAAGCGTCTTCGATGCGCGCGTGAGCCGCGAGCTATCCGTCGACGAGATCAAAGCGGCGATGCTTCAAGCCCAGGACGACACCTACGGCGACGCCCTGCTCCCTGAAGCCCGCCACCCGTACATGTGGGCCGCGAAGCCGCACTACTACAGCACCGGTTCGTTCTACAACTACCCATACATGTTCGGCATGCTCTTCGCCCTCGGCCTGTACGCCCGGTACGAACAGGATCCAGACAGCTTCAAATCGATGTATGACGATCTCCTCGCCTCCACCGGCATGGCAGACGCCGCCACCCTCGCGGCCCGGTTCGGCATCGACACGCGCAGCCCAGAGTTCTGGCGCGCAAGTATTGGGACGATCGTGAAGGATATTGATACGTTTGAGGGGATTGTGGGGTAGGTAAATCCCTATTCCCCCTGCGCTAAAGCGCTTCCCCCTTT
>NZ_JBDSQY010000276.1:0-47241 GCF_039929585.1 Capsulimonas sp. | reverse complement strand
CGTTTCCTGTTTTATACTTTCCGTTGTATCGGGATGCTGTCAGTTGTATTGGTATGCTTTCAGTATACCAGTAGACCAAGAAATATAACGCCCTGAGAAGGGCGTTGCGCTATCCATCCACGCTCATCAATGAGCGGGACTTCCGCGCTTTTTGTTAAGCGCCATAAGTCACCCACCCCTTCCTATAAACAACACTCGAATTGTACCACGCAGGCGAGCTTAGTTTCCCATGCCTCCCGCGCCCCATCTCCAGCGCCGCCGGCGCGGCGGATTATGGCTGTCCCGTACAAATCACGTTTATCAAGAGTTTCGAAAAAATTACTTTGCTATCGTCTTGCAGGCTCAAAGAGTCACTAGAGGTTTTGTTGATCGAGGCCAGGTATCATCTCTGAGAGCAACGATCCACTTTTCACAATACCATCATTAAGAGAAACCACCCAATGAGCACCGAAACACCGGAACCGAAAGAATATGCAGCGCCGTCTGGAAGCAGCAAACGAATTGTATGGCGTGACGGAAAGGAAGAAGCCCTTGAGATAGATGTGGCGGCGGAATGGATCGTCCTGCGCAAGAAGGAAAAACCTGCGGCGGAAATCTTTCACACTTATTACAAGGTCGCAGATGCGAAAGTGCGCAGACCGGTCACATTTGTCTTCAATGGCGGTCCAGGGGCCGCGTCCGCCTATCTCCACATTGGGGGAATTGGACCTCAGCGCATCGCGTTTGGCCCAAATGGCGCGATGCCGCCGCCGCCGACCCGGCTTGTGGAGAACGCCGAAAGCTGGATCGAGTTCACGGATCTTGTCTTCGTGGATCCGGTGGGAACCGGGTTCAGCCGCGTCATTGAACCCGCAAAGAAGCTGGACGAAAAAGAGAAACCTGATCCGTCGAAAACGGTCGATGAGAAGGAATTTTATGCGCTGGAACGAGATCTGGAATCGCTGGGCGAGTTCATTGAGCGGTTCCTCTCCAAGCATAAACTCTGGGATGTTCCAATCTATATCGCCGGCGAAAGCTATGGCGGCTTCCGCAGCGCGAAACTCGCCCGCCGCCTCCAGGAAACCCACGGTGTCGGTTTGACGGCGGCGATTGCTATCTCCCCCGCCCTGGAGTTTTCCCTGCTGCAGGCGAACGATTATGATGTCCAGTCCTTCGTGGACCAGTTCTGTTCGATGTCCCTGGCGGCGGCGTTCCACAAGCGTTCGCGGATTCTTACGGGCGACGAACCTATTGAAACGCAGCGCGAAGCGATCGAAGCCTTCGCCACGGGAGAACTAGCGCGTGCGCTTCTGATCGGAACAGCCAACAATCGGGAAGAAAGCAAGCAGGTGTTTGCCAAAGCCGCGGATTTCCTGGGGCTACCCGAAGATCTGGTGCAGCGGGGGCATGGACGAGTGCCCTTCTGGCGATTTGCCCGCGAGCTTTTAAAATCCGAACAGAGAACGCTCAGCTATTACGATGCGTCGGCCACGGCGATTGATCCATTTCCCGATCGCGACGGAAACGAAGCGCCGGAGCCGGGACTGGCCGGTTCGCAGCGTCTCTTCGTGAGCGGTATCAATCACTTATTGCGCAGTGAGCTGAATGTTGAGACCGACCGCAAGTACGAGATCTTGAGCTACGATGTCAACCGGGAATGGAAGCGCGACGGCAACAGTCACGTCTTTGACGCCCCGGCGGGATCGATCGACGATCTGCGCTACGCCATGAGCGTAAACCCGCACATGAAAGTTCTCATCGCACACGGCTACTACGACATGGTCACGCCCTACTTCTCATCCGAGCGCCTCGCCGCACAGATGAAGCTCTTGCCCGAACAACAAGAGAACCTGTTCATCCAGCACTATCCAGGCGGCCACATGTTCTACACCTGGGACAAATCCCGCGCCGACTTCCGCGACTGGGTGCGGCGGCATTACGTCTGAGGCGACATGGTGACAGAATTGGCGCAAGTGCGGGAATATCTTGCGGATCACCTAGCAGTCCAACGCGATAGAAGGGCTAGATATGTTTTGGAGCCATTTCCCTCGAGAATATGAGAAATTCGCATTTATCCCTATCTACCGCGTCAGACTACTAGCCCCGCAAGATCACAAGCACTCGGTTGTTATGCGTCATTGCGCCCTTGGCGCCGGAGTACAACATGGGTGGCTTTCTCCGACGCAACGAACTGAACGCATTCGTATCCCAGAGTGCGCATGTCAATTCCCTCGAACAGTCGCTCTCCCCCGCCCAGCAGGACCGGCGATATCGCGACGTGCAGCTCATCGATGAGGCCTTCACGAAGATATTGCTGGATCGTGTTAGCTCCGCCGCCAATCCGCACATCCATTCCGTTGGCTGCGTCACGCGCCCGGTCAAGCGCCTCGTGAATACCGCCCGTGACAAAGTAGAATGTCGTTCCGCCTTCCATCTGGATGGGCGGGCGCGCGTGATGAGTCAAGATGAAAGTTGGAACGTGATACGGTGGGGTGTCCCCCCACCAGCCTTTCCAGTCCATGTCAGGCCAGGAACCGCGAATCGGTCCGAACATATTTCTTCCGAGAATCCAGGCGCCCACATTCTTGAAGCCTCGCGCAGCGAAGTCGTCATCGATCCCCGTTACGCCACCGTCGGCGCCAAATAGGGTCCGTTGGAACGTGCGTGTCGGGAGTAACCATTGGTGCAGATCTGTCCCGCCCAGGCCGAGTGGATTGCTGATGTCCTGATTCGGACCGGCTCCGTATCCGTCAAGCGAGATGGTAAAGCTCTCAACTCGGACGCGTGTCATTTTATGCTTCCTTTCGATTGACGCCTAACATTTGAGTGTGCAGTCATGATTGTCATTCTCCTTAAAGTCAATTCCCTTAAGGCTTCAATCATTTGTCGTGTGACAAGACAACAAATCGACATTCCTTCACGAAAAAACAACAAATTTCCGCGAGGCGCCTTATAGGGCCCGAACGGCGCTGTACCCAGGAGGGGATCCGGCAGTATGCAAAAATCGATCATGAATTTGTACGTCCCTGACGCCATTACCCCTGCCGCGCTCCGTCCCCCAGCGCCGCCGGCGCAGCGAACCTGCCCCGCCCTCGGAGGAGCAAAGCGGCGAGGGTAAGTAAGTATGGCAGGGCGAGGAAGAATTGGTAGGGGATGTGGGACGCGGTGGCCTGGAATTGGTATTGCAGGGCGCTGGCGAGGCCGAAGAGGAGGGCGGCGATCAGGACGCCGGCGGGGCGCCAGCGGCCGAGGATGACGACGGCGAGGGCGATGAAGCCGCGCCCGGCGCTCATGTTTTCGACGAAACCGTTGGTGTAGGCGATGCTGAGGTACGCGCCGGCGAGGCCGGCAAGCGCGCCGCCCCAGACGATGGCGAGGGTGCGGACGCGAGCGACGCGCACGCCGTTCGCGGCGGCGGCTTCGGGGTATTCGCCTGTCGCGCGCAGGCGCAGGCCGGCGACGGTCTTGGAGAGAAACAGAGCGCACGCGGGGACAAGAAGCCAGCTTAAGTAACCGAGAACGTTTTGCTCGAAGAGGGCGACACCGATGATGGGCAGCTTGTGCAGAGCGGGAATGGCCAGCGGTTCGAAGACGACGGCGCTGGCGCCGCTCTGGCTGAACTGGGCGCGAAAGAAGACGCCGGTAAGGCCGAGGGCCAGAATGTTGATCGCCGTGCCGGTAATTACCTGATCCGCGCGCAGACGGACGGCGAAGAGGGCAAACAGCAGGGCGAGCGCCGCGCCGGCGACGATGGCGGCCAGCAGTCCCAGCCAGGGCGAATGGGTGTGGTAAGAAACCGAGAAGCCCGCGAGCGCCCCCGCCAGCACCATGCCTTCGATGCCGACATTGATGACGCCCGCGCGCTCCGCCATCACCTCCCCGAGCGCGGCCAGCAGCAGCGGGGTGGCAAGGCGGACGCCGGTAATGAGCAGCCCGGTGATGATCAGGGCAGTCATGCGTTACGCGCTTTTCTTGTTCTTGATCTCGTTCAGATGGCGCTCTTCCTCAAGATCCAGCGCTTCCAGGCTCGTGCGCTGCGTCTCGCCCGTCGCCGGGACGAGGTCGGTGGTGGCGACCAGGATCGTGTAGCGCAGGGCGAACTTCTTCTCGGCGGCGCTCAGGCGGTTGCGCGCTTCGTCGGAAAGCGCGTCCAGCCACTTCTGGCGCTGGGCTTCCGAGCCTTCCGTGTGACGCGCGCGCAGGGTCGCGGGCAGCGTCGCCGGGTCGATATCCACCGCCGCCGTGCCGTCATCGTAGATTTTGGCGGCGATGCCGGTGAGCCTTCGATAATGATTGAAAAACAGCTGCGATTTGACGTCGGCGGCGACCGCCTCGCGGTCCACCACGGTCACTCGGTCTTTTTCCGCGATCAGCTTTGACATAATGCGTATTCCTCTTCGGGTACCATAGTCTCAAATCGGACGCTCCCCGCGCGGTTTGGCGGCGAACGCTTCTCGGGTAGATTGCTCTCGGAGATTATCGAAACTATGAACACCCTTTCCACTGTTGCAGACGTATTGCTTATTTTAGCATTTTTAGGCTTCGTTGGCGTACTGATCTGGCTCGGCGCAACGGCGGTTCACATAAAAAACTCAGTCGTGGGCAACGGCAAGAAGCTTTATATGCGTCCGGCCGCCTCCGCCAAGAACCTGATGGTCGCCGGAAAAGGGATCGTGCAGCAGGAAGGCGTCCGCGTCAAGCGCATTGGCGCGACCGGGAAAGTGGCGGTACATGCCGTCCA
Organism: Capsulimonas sp.; assembly: GCF_039929585.1. Lineage (NCBI taxonomy): Bacteria > Bacillati > Armatimonadota > Armatimonadia > Capsulimonadales > Capsulimonadaceae > Capsulimonas > Capsulimonas sp. The sequence goes on along the minus strand of NZ_JBDSQY010000276.1, from coordinate 42,521 downwards.
GGCCACGGTGGCGGAAGCAAAAGTCGCCGTGGAATCACTGCGGGAAGCCGAGATAGGCCCACTGCTGAAGCATGCGCAGCTGGCCGCGAAGTTCGCCGGCGTCGTCGCGCAGACAATCAAAGCGACGGCGAAGCAGGGATAAATCCATCAGTCGCCCGCGCCGCCACGCCGTTGTTTTCGATCTGCGTGGGCGCGGGCTGGCTGACCAGAACGTGATGCGTCTTCGGCAGCGTCACGGTAAAGATTGATCCGTGCTCCGGGGCGCTCTGGACGCGGATCGTGCCGCCGTGCGCATTGACCAGGGCGCGAGTGAGATAGAGACCGATCCCCGTCCCCAAGACGGGAAGACTCCCTGCCTTACCGACCCCGTTCGTCACATCCTGGATGCGATAGAACTTGTCGAAAACGTGCTCGGCCTGCTCGGGCGTCATCCCCATCCCCTCATCGCGCACGCTGATGTCCACGGAAGTCTCTTTATCGTCCACAATCAGCTCGACCAAGCCGCCGTCCGGTGAATATTTGATCGCGTTGCTCAGCAAGTTGATCAGGATCTGCTCGAACTTATCGACATCCCCTTCGATCGGAACGGGCTGCTCCGGCGCGGTGAGAAAGAGCCGATGCTTCTTCGTATGCGTCCGCATGATCTCCAGCACCTTGGAAGATGGGCTGCGGACATCGAAGGTGCGCACATGCATGACGACCGGCCGACCCGCCTCCACACGGCTGTTGTCGAGCAGTTCATTGGTCATGCGCAGCAATCGCTCGCACTCTTCCTTGATGATGCCGTAAATCTCGGCGCGCTCTTCTTGCGAAACCCCAGCCCCTTCCGGCGTGTCCATGATGTCCAGCGTTTCGATGAATCCCTTGACGGCGGTCAACGGGTTGCGCAGCTCGTGCGAGGCGAAAGAAACGAACTCGGCGCGCAGGGCGTCGGCTTCCTTCAGACGCTGCGCCATGCGGTTCAACTCGTGAGCCAGATCCTGCATTTCGTCGCGGCTGTGGACACCGCGCAGGCGGTAATTGAGATCGCCCTTGCCGATGCGTCGCAGCGCTCCGCCCATCTGGTTGACAGGTTCGATCAGATTTCGCGCCAGGAAGAACGACACGATGGCGCTGCTGGCGACAATCGCCACGAACAGCACGATCAGCGGACGATCGAGGTTCTGATAGGCCATCTGGACGATCGCGGGATCGATCCCGACAAGGTCGCGCAGACTGAGCTGAATGACCGCCGCCACGGACAGGGTGACGAGCATCATCAGCAGAACGCTGAAGATGGAAAAGGCGAGGGTGAACTTGTCCGTCAGCCGCACGCGCAGCACGGTTCGGGTCAGCCAGCGCCAGAGCAGCCACATGCCAATGTCCATGGCGACCATCGAGACCAGCATCATGGGGCGGACGCCGTTGATGGGAGCAAAGCTATGGGGAAGACTGCCGCTGGCGTTCAGCAGCAGCACCGCCTCGCCCAGCAGCAAAAGAGCGAAGGCGAGGCTGACCAGCGGACGACGGCGCAGGCGACGCGGGGTGCTGGCGAGCAGCAGGACATAGCCGCCCATCCGGGTGATCGAAACAATGTCGATCAGATGGATGCCCTGTCCATTGTCGCTGACGGCGGAGATCAGCGCGGCGACCGTAACGCAGGCGAAACCGGCGGAGCGGCAGGCGTGGAGCCAGTGGCTCTGTCGCCAGAGAGCACGGGTTGCCCCATGCGCGGCGTAATACAGCCAGCTGCGGAGCGAAAGATACGCGAGCGCGCTGCTGGTGGCGAACAGATAGAAGCCAAGTAGGAACGCCAGTATGCGCATGGGGACGATCTCTCCGCGAGACGCCGCGGCTTAATGCGCGAGCGGCGCCAGCTTGGGCATCACGACGGGCGGGATAGTGCTTCCCGAACCGGGATTATCGTCCAATCCTACGGATTTTCCATCCACCATAATTCCCACATCGTTCACGGACTGCGCGGCAGGCGAGCGGTCGGCGGCGGGAACGTCAACGTTCACCACCTGCACACTCACGGCGCCATGGCTGTCCTGGGCGATCTTTCGCACGGCTGCGAGGGTCTGGTTAAGGTTCTGGGTCGCGGCCTGGTTCTCCGGCGTGTAAGTCCAGCCGACCACGATCTTGTGCTTGGCCGTGGCGGGGTCGCCGATCTGTTCTTCGGAGGGAATAGGATCGCCGTTCCGGCTCGGAATCGAGATCCTGGCCCCGGGCGGCGCCGGCTTCGGCGGCTCCTTTGCCTGTGACTGCTGCTGCTCATCCTCATCATGATCCGGACGTGCGTTGCTATTCATTCCTTTCGACAAAAACGAAAGCGCGGCGATGAGTACGAGTATGACGACGATTGGTCCTGCGAACTTCATAAATCTCTCCTGTCGTTCTCATGATACGAGAAATTGTGGCGACTGTCAAGAAGAGATACGGGCGCCGGATTTCTTGCTTGAATGCACGCTTCCTTCATCACAATCACTGAAATACGGCGTAAACGCATAAATCAGTAGCCTATACTACCTCCATTCACTTTTCCAAAGGATTTTCAAGCGTGTGACAGGATAATCAAATTCCCACGACGAACTGTATTCATGAAGACTACTCATCGGAGCAAATTTTCAGTCGACACGGTGCTCACCCAACCAAGGCTTCAATGTTGAAGATGCTGCTGCAACGCGCCACCGTAATCATGAATAGTCTGCGATATCTGGTGACAACTCCCCGCTCATAAATGAGCGGGCTTCTACGCTAACTAGTTAGCGACGCATTGTTGTCCCAATGCGTTTATGTTGACGGCGGCATTGGTGTCTCGGTCTAATACCAAGCCGCACATCGGGCAATGATGCCATCGCTCAGACAGTTTCTTTTTGGCCCTGTATCCACAGGCAGAACAGTCTTGCGATGTGTACGCAGGATGGACGGCAACGACCAGCACTTTCAGCCTTCATCGTTAGGGCATTACGGAACTGCGTCCACGAAGCATCGGAAATAGATTTCGCAAGGCAGTGGTTTTTGACCATACTCTTGACGTTGAGTTTCTCAACCGAGAGTAAAATTCGCACTCAGCGGGCTGTTGTTTTTGCTACCTTTGCTAGGACCGATGTTTTATTTTCTCACGGAAGTCAATTCGAGGATCAATTTGTCAGTCTGAAGATCGAACGAGTAGCGCTGGATGCTCCGAATCGTTTGGCTTTACGGGGATATTCTACAGCACCAGCAATTGGCTGACCTTCTAAATTTCGGTGTACAAAAAACCTCGCTCGCGCAAATTGACGGCGTGAGCGACGCCGACATCGCCGCGATTGACGCCATTGCACGACACCATTTGGATGGGTGGATGATCGGCGCCGACTGGCGCAAGGTGAAAAACGATTGGAATGTCCTGAAAATGCCATTCCAACGGAAAGACGCGAGAAAATCCAGGAGCGTCATTCCGCACATTGCTCGATCAGGGGCGCGCCCATGCAGCGCCTGCTCCGCGCCGCGTCCGCGCGGGGATTGCTGCCGGCGACCATCTCCAGTCTCTACGCTATGTTTGCTCCGGCGCCCAATTCTTATATAAAACAACTTCGGCCGCCACTTGCATCCCATCCGCAGATAGACTTACCGAGAGAGAAATTGGATCTTCTCAAATTGATCCATATGGGCTATTCGTACACAGAAATTGCCGAAATCCTCTCCATTTCGCAAAACACCGTAAAAACGCACATCAAAAATTTTTATCTCAAACTCAATGCCGGAAACCAGATGCAGGCGATCGCGCGCCAGAGATTTCGGCGCCATCCTTGTAAAATCGCACCCGAATATCAGGTAATAACGCAGCAGTATCGCCACGGAGAAGAATTCATGAACAATGGCGCGATTTTAGTGGTCGACGATACGATGGAATCTCTCAAGCTATTGACGGACATTCTCAGCGCGGAAGGATACCATGTACGGCCCGCCGATAGTGGACAGCTCGCATTGGCCTCCATCGCGGTGCGCCCGCCAGATCTCATATTGCTAGACATCCGAATGCCGGAGATGGACGGCTTCGAGGTTTGCAGGCGCGTCCGAAGCTCGTCGGCGACGCGGGACATTCCGATTATCTTTATCAGCGCGACCCCGGAAGTGGACGAACGCGTGGAGGGGTTACGGCTGGGCGCCGTAGACTTTATCACGAAGCCATATCAGCGGGAAGAGTTATGCGCGCGCGTCAAAACCCACCTGGAGCTATCCCGTCTGCGCTCCCAATTAGAGCAGCTTGTCGCCGCGCGCACTGCCGATCTGAACGACGCCAACGAAAAGCTTCGCCATGCCGCGCACCAACAGAGAAGATTTTTACGGGATATGCTGGCTAGCGTTACCGATGGAACGCTCCTCCTCTGTCACGATGACGCGGATCTGCCTGTTCCTCTGGCGCCTTACGGCGCTCCGATTTTCCTCTCGGCGACGAGTGGGTTGTGGGCGCTCCGCAAATGCGCGCGCGATGCCGCCGACTACATCGGCATGTCGGGCGAGCGCGGCGCCGACGTCGTTACCGCGGCGCACGAAGCAGGAATGAATTCCGTCGTTCACGCGGGAAACGGCGTGGCCCAGGTCTTTACCGCCGCCGAGATCGAGAAAGTCCAGGTTCGGATCGACGACTCAGGACCGGGGATCTCGCTGGATAACCTGCCGCAGGCGACGCTGCAAAAGGGCTTCACCACTGCGGGGACGCTGGGACATGGGATGAAAATGATGCTGTCCCTGGCGGATCGGGTTTTTCTCAGAACCGGCCCCACGGGAACGACGATTGTATTGGAACAGAACGCAAAAAAACCGGTTGGGATTTTCCGGTAATGGAAGCGCGCCTGCATGGAGGGAACGGCTGGAATGAATAGACTTCTTACCTTCCCAGTGTTTGAAGACGAGGAAAAAACGCGCAGGGCAAGCATGCTGAATACGATGCTGCTCTGCATTATCGCCCTGCTGATCTTGGGAACGCTCACGCCCTTATTCGCGGGAGGAATCGCGCGCCGGATATGGCTAGACGGCAGCGCGATCCTGATCTTGTTCGCCGCGCTCATTCTAAACCGCCGTGGCCGTCTGGAAGGAGCCGCAATCACTTTCTTAGGCATCTTGTGGTGCTCGCTAACGCTAGGCGCGTTTACCGCCCATGGCGTCCACGCCCCCGCAGTGGCCGCCTATACGCTCGTGATTGCCTGCGCGGGCTTGCTTCTGGGCTGGCGTTCTCTCGTCTTTTTCACGGCGATCAGCATTCTCAGCAGCGTTGTCATGGCCTTCGCGGAAATGCATGGCCGATTGCTTGATACCGGCGTCGTTCACAATCCCATCAGCCTTGCCGGAAGCGACTCTATGATATTCGTGATGATGGCGCTGCTCATGGCCATCGCGATGCGGAGCATCCAGGAGGCGCTTGCGCGCGCGCGCCAGGAAGTGGACCAGCGTCGCGCATCGGACCTCGCGCTGATGCTGAGCGAAGAGCGGTATCGAGCATTGGCGCAGAACTTGCCTAACGGCGCGGTGATGCTGTTCGATGCGGACTTACGATTCACCCTGGCTGCGGGCGCCGGCCTGGACGACGTGGGTCTGGCAGCGGCCGGTCTCGAAGGAAAGACTTTGTGGGAAGCTCTCCCACCAGAGACTTGCCGGCTTGTGGAGCCGGTATACCGCGCCGCGCTCGCGGGCGATTCCGTCGTCGAGGAGATTCCCTTCCTCGACCGATTATACTCGGTTCATGCGGCGCCAATACGGAACGCTTCCGGTGAAGTAACGTGCGGGATGGTGATGACGCAGGATATTACCGCTCGAAAGCGAGCGGAGGACGCGGTGCGAAACAGCGAGGAAAAATTCCGCAGGATTTTCGAAACGATGGCGGACGCCTACATCATGGCCGGCATGGATGGCGCGATCGTTTCCGTGAACCCGGCGCTGGTAAAATTGCTGGGATATAAATCCGCGGAAGAAATCATCGGGCTCAATACGGGGCGGGATATTTATGTGCATCATCATGAGCGCAGCGCCGTCATTGCGGTTCTGAAAAGCGCGGGCGCGGTACAGAGTTACCCACTCCAGTTTCGGCGGAAAGACGGTTCGGTGATCTTCGCCGACTGCAATATCCATTTCGTTTACGATGATTTCGGGCAGCCCGCCGCTGTCGAAGGCACTATACGCGATATTACGGAGCGCAAGCGGTTCGAGGAAATCCTCCAGCAAAGCGAACGCCGTCTCGCGCTCGCGCAGCGGATTACCGGCGCCGGCGTCTGGGACAGGGATCTTCAGAGCAATCGCCTCATCTGGGACGATCAAATGTTTGAAATCTACGGAGTCTCTTCAGCGCAGCTGATGGAGTACGAACAGTGGCGGTCGCTCGTCGCGCCGGAGAATCTGGCCGGCGTCGAAGCCGCATTAGAAAAATCCCTCGAATCCCACGGGGCCGAGTATTACGAATTTAAGATCGTTCGGCCGGATGGCGCCGTCCGAGACATCGGCAGCCAGCGGATTGTTTTACGCGATGACGACGGGACGGCGGTCCGGATGATCGGCGTAAATCAGGATATCACTGAGCGGAAACATTCGGAAGAGAGTCTGCGGCAGTACAAAGATCGCCTAGAGGATCTCGTGGATCAGCGCACGGTCGAGCTGACGGCGGCCAGAAACCAGGCGGAGGCCGCGAATCACGCCAAGAGCGTTTTCCTGGCGAATATGAGCCATGAGCTGCGCACACCGCTGAACGCGGTTCTTGGTTTTTCTTATCTCATGCTGATTGCCCCGGATATTTCGCCGGAACAGCGCAAAACGCTGGACATTATTAACCGAAGCGGTGACCATTTGCTGCACTTGATCAATGATGTGCTTGATGTCGCCCGAATCGAAGCCGGGCGGGAAGTCGTGAAGCCGATCGACTTCGACCTGGAAAGCGCCATCCAAGATGTCACCGATATGATGCGGATCCGGGCGGAACAGAAACAATTGCAGCTGATTGTGGAGCAATCCGATCAGGCGCCCCGGTTCGTACGCACGGACCAAACCAAACTGCGGCATATCCTTATCAACCTGATCGGAAACGCCATTAAGTTTTCCGAACGGGGAAGCGTCATTCTTCGTATCGATGTCGCCGGAGACGCCAAATCCCATCCCATGGATCTGATTTTTGAGGTAGAGGATACAGGATATGGGATCTCCCCGGAAGATCAGGCGAGCATTTTTGAGCCATTCTTCCAGGCCGGGACGCCGACCGAGCAAATGGGAACCGGCCTCGGGCTCACGATCACGAAACAGTTCGTGGAGCTCATGGGCGGGTCCATCAACGTGCAAAGCATTCTCGGCGCGGGATCCTGTTTTCGAGTGACCATTCCCGTGGCGATGGGAGAAAGCGCCGCGATCCCGGCGACGCAAAAACAACTCGGGCGAGTAATTCGCGTCGCGCCGAATCAGCCGAATTACAGGATACTGATTGTCGAAGATCAGATCGCGAACTCGACGATCCTGCAAATGCTGCTGGGCAGCGCCGGCTTTCTAACAAAAGTGGTCGAAGACGGCGCGCAAGCGATCGAGCAATTTCGAAACTGGCGGCCGGACTTTATCTGGATGGATCGGCGGATGCCGGTGATGGATGGAATGGAGGCGACAAAGCGCATCCGGGCGATAGAAGGCGGAAACGATGTCCGGATCGTCGGGTTGACCGCCTCCGCATTTGCCAACGAGCAGGACGAACTGCTCGCGTCTGGAATGGATGACTGTATCGGCAAGCCATTCCGACCGAACGAAATATTTGAGTGCATGGCCCGGCAGTTGGGGGTTCAATACGAGTATGAAACGGCCGCGCCGGCCCCTATCTCCCCTGGGGTGTTATCCCCGGAGGCCATCGCATCGCTACCCGAAGAGCTCAAGGTCGAGCTGAAGAACGCGCTTCTTGCGTTGGACATAGGCCAGATTGCCTCGATCGTCCAGCGTATCGCCAGTCAAAACGCGGCCCTCGGAAGAACGCTCCAGGAGCACGCCGATGCCTTTGCTTACACCTCCATGCTTCAGGCGTTGCAGGGGAAGGTCGGCGTCTGACGGGTGAAATGAGCGTACGACCGCTATGGCCTCTGGGAAGCCGACGCCCTGCGGACGCCGAGATAGGCCGCCATGCGCCCCGTGACGCCGTCGCGGCGATAGGAAAAGAAATCACTCTCGTCGCGGCAGGTGTCCTCGCCGCTCACGAGGATATTTTCCGGGCTCATCCCCGCCGCCACAAGCTGGCCGAACAAGACGCGCCGCAGGTCGAGATGGAACTTCCCTTCCTGCGCAAAACTCGGCTCCACGGCGTCCGGCGCGAGCGCCTGAAAAACCCCGGCGACCTCCGGCCCCACGACATAACTCTCCGCCGCGATGGACGGCCCGATGGCGGCGATACACGTTCCCGGCTGACACCCCAGCTCTCGCTCCATCGTCTGCAAGGTCTTCGCCGCGATGTTCGCCGCCGTTCCGCGCCACCCGGCGTGCGCCAGACCAACGGCGTAGGTCAATCGATCGAAAAAGTAGACAGGAACGCAATCGGCGAACCAGAGCGCCAGAAGCACATCACGCGAAGCCGTCACCAGTGCGTCCGCGCCCGCCACGGGGATTTGACTTCCCGACGTCACGACCGCCACCACGTCCCCATGGACTTGTTCCGCCATCGCCACTTGAGTTTCTTCAAACCCAAGACTGCTCCAGAGCCGCCGTCTGTTTTCCTGGACGTCTTCCCAATTGTCCTTGACATGCGTTCCCAGGTTCAGCGCGTCATAAGGCGCAGCGCTGACCCCGCCATGACGCGTGGTGAAGCCCTGGACGACACCCGGCGTCCAAGCCATCGCCGACGCCTGATAGACGGGCAGTTCTCCGCCGGCAGCCCGCTCCCAGGATGCTTGATTCCAATACGCCATCGTTCTTCAGACTCCCACGATCCTACTCCGCCATCTCGTACAGGTCCATATCGCCCGAAAGCAGCGCTTCCTTGGTCGCCGCTTCGCACAGATGGTCCAGCTTGGCGATGTATTCACGGACGGTCATGACCACGGTGGCGTGCGACCATGTCAGCGGCGATACGGAGATCGGGCCGCCGCTGTAGGGGTGGAGTTGTTCGGCGAGGACTCCCGAGTCCAGCGTGTGTTTGCGGACCCAGTCCAGGATTTCCAGGGCGCGGGATAGGTCGGGGAGGCTTTTGGCCTTGGCGATATACCACTCGGCAAGCCAGAGGGTGCAGATGATCCAGGGGTTGCCCGGGACATTCGCGATGTCCTCGCTCACCTGGTGGTAGTAGTCGTTCTCGTAGCGCGCCACGCCGCCGATATCCGTCCGGCACCAGAGGCGCTGCTCGATCTGCTGCATCGTGGAAACGACCATGGGATCGTCGGCGGCGAACATGCCGAATTGGAAGACGCCATAAAGACTGCTGTCGATGTTGACGTCGGCGTCAATGACGCCGGTATGGCGATCCACCGTGATTCGCCGCACAAAGCGCTGACGCTCCGCGTCCCAGAGATGTTTGGCGGCGGCTGCCTTAATTTCATCGCGCGCCAGATTGAACTTATCCACGCGCTCAAAGTCGCCGAAGGTCTCGGCGAACAGGGCGGCGGCGTTCAGCCCCGCCCACACAGCCGCCACCGTGAAGGTATGGATGCCGTGCCGCTCTTCCCAAAGGTCGTAGGAAGCGCCGGGCAAGCCCGTATGCTTGTCCCGGTAAGTCGCCAAGAATTCGCCGGCCGTTCGGATCAACGGCGAATAAAGCGGACGGATGAACTCGACATCGCGATAACGCTGATAGTGCTCCCACAGCGCCCAGATGACCAGGGCGGTCTCGTCTTCCTGGATGGGAAGCTGCGGGTTGCCTTCGCTGTCGGTCCAGGGATGCCACGATGAGCCGAGCGACTTGTCCGGGTTGTACTTGTGCAGCAAATACCCCTCGGGCAGCAGTACGTCCTTGCAGAAGTTGTAGAAATTGCGCGTGACGTCGGGCTGTCCGGCCAGATCGAGCGCATACGCGACGAGGGCGCCGTCGCGCGGCCACATATAGGAGTAGGTGTCGTTGTTGAAGTCGAGGTAATCGCTGTCGTTCGCCGCAAGAATGGCGCCGCGGTTGTCGATCTGCGTGCGCAAGATCAGCAGCGATTGCTTGTAAAGAGTGACGATGGCGTCGGGGAGATCGCCATAGGGGATATCGTCCTTGTTGACCCATCGGTTCCAATAGGTACGGACCCGGTGGATAAAGAACTCGGCGCCGCGCTCTTTCACCAGCGCGTCGATCAGCTTGACGCCCGCGTAATCCTCGGCGGCCGCCAGCCAGTAATACACCGTCGCGGTGCGGTCCAATTGAATATGCGCGCCAATGGTGCTGTCGACCGCGCCCTGGGCGATCGGGTTCATCTCCAGCACGCCATCCTCGGCGTCGCGCCACGTTCCCTCCGCGCCGTGCGCGCGGGAGACGCCAACCGCGTAGTGGTGGACGCCCTGCCGGGGCGGATCGCCGTCCACGCACACATTCGCCAGCATCCAGCACTTGCCCTTGTAATGGATCATCGCCTGAAGGTTCGGCGCATAGTACGCCGTGTTCCCCTCGGAGGACGCCCAGAGGTTGAAGTCATGATGCCAGAACAAACGCACGTCACGCGGCATCGGCAGAAGATTTTCGATCTCGACCTTGCGCACATAGAGGTCGCGGTCGAAATCCACGCAGTCGTGGCACTTGAGCTGGATCCCCAGCCCCCAGTGCGTAGCGGTGACCTCGGTCACAAGCGTTTCATTCTCGTACTTCAGCGTCTTTTGCCAGGAGGGCTCGTGGATCCAGGACATTTGCCCGTCCACCCACACGCCGAAACGGCAGGCTTGGCCGCGCGTGTGGTTCTCCAATCCGACGTAGGGAAAGTAAACGTCTCGCAGTGTGTATCGGGAATCGAACGTTATTAAAAGATTACCGTTGGCAATCGGAATATCGCGTGGCATTTGCTGTTCAGCGCGGCGTGCATTTGCGCTGCCCTCTCATGGCTCAATTATACCACGTGTCCCCGTCGGCGTTTGTTGACTGTGCGCAGCACATCTGTCATAATACGGTATGACCAAAGTGCGAAAATTGCGCCCGCGCCACTCCGACCGTCCCATGGCGCTGGCGATCGTTTTGGGCGCCCTGAGCGTGCTGGCCGTGAGCATGTTTTACGTACTAGTCGAGCTTCTCATCCCAGGCTCGGCAATCCGTAACTTCGTCGACTTGGTTTCCGGCAACCAAAGCCCCACCCTGACAAGCAGTCCTCTCTACATGCGGCTTCTGGACGATATCCATCGGCAGATGATCTTCGAAGAGCCGATCGCCTACTTCCTCGGCGGGTTGGTCATCGGCCGCATCATCTCGCGCCGCTATTCCCAGGCGCAAGCGCTGCTGGCCGGCGGGGTTATGGCGCTTATCCTCAACGTCATCGCGCTTGCAAGCCTGTGGGGGAATGTGCTGGTGACCCAGCACGGCCACTTGAAACCCGGGCAGGTCGATACGAAATTGGAGCTGATGCAGACCTTGCTGGCGGTGTTATGGATCGGTGTTTGCGTTCTCGGCGTGGAAGTCGGCCTTCGCTGGCGGCTCTCGGCCGAACGACGTGCCGAGGCGCAAATGACGCCCGCCGCGTCTCAGCGCTGATCATCGCTTCGCAGCACGGCGGTGAAGGCGCCGTGGACATCAATCCCGGCGCGCCCCCAGCCATCGCACGGCGGACGCTTTTACTATGGGAACACCGCCCTCGTGGCTCACGGTCCCGGTGATCGCCAGCAAGTCCCCGCGCACGGTCGGGGGAATCAGCCCCGGTGAATCGACACGCACCAGCGCTGTGCCTCCCGGATCGGACACATAAAAGAAATCGCCCATGCGATCCGATCCGTTCGTGACCACGGCGTTGACCAGCGTCACGCTCTCCCCGTCGGCAACTTTGCCGATTCCCGCGACCGGCCGACGCGGCAGCCCCGGCGTTATCCTCAAAGTCTCGCCCGCATGAACCTTGAACGTTCCCAAATCGGCTTTGGCTGCGCCGTTCTCCCACGATGCTGTATATGTTCCCGGCGTCACGCCGATCATCGCAAAGAACCCGTTGCCGTCGGCGCGCGCCTGTCGGCGTCCGCCATGCGCGCGCCGGAGTGTGATCACCGCCCCATCGCGCGGCGCAAGGCCGTCCGGCGCCAGCAGCACGCCCTGTACAATCCCCGCCGCTGGGTGAGACTTCCAGGGCATCGATGGGATCGGGACATCTTTTTTGTAAATCCCGGACTCCGCAAGCGCCCCATAAAACGCTTCGTTGTACTGATGGATCCCATCAGGCGCGGCCGCATCAGCGTCCGTACTGGCGTACGAATACAGAAGCGTCCCCGCCAAATGCGCGCTGCTCGGCGACGGCGCGCGCGTCTCGTTGATCTGCCACAGCGATTCCGGGATGGAGTTCATATAGATCGCCGTACCCATCGCCGCCCGCCGCCCATACTGGTGGTCCTTTAGAAACGCGCTCCACTGATACCAATGGTCCCGGTGACGCCCGCTGTTCATATAAGTCATCCCGCAGTCGAGATCGAGAATCCCTTCGCGCATCCAGTCCCGCCACGGCGCGAAGACGCCCGTGTACGAGGCGCTCTTCGCTTCATATTCGGCGTCGTTCGCTGGCCCCTTGCCCCAGCAGATCGTCGCGGCGCTCACGATCACCGAGGGACGCACCGCAGTCGCGCTCGCATAGACACGACGCACGAGCGCCGTAACTTGATCGCGGCGCCACTGCTTCCAACGCTCGTCATCCCAGGCCGGGTCGCCCATTGTCCCATAGCGTGCATTATAACGCGCAATCGAGACAGGATTATATCCCCAATGCCCGACGGTCTTGTCCGTTCCCCCATAGCGGATAAAGTCCATATGGACGCCGTCAACATCGTAATGCCGCACGATATCCGTATAAACGCGAACGGTCCAGTCCGCCGCTGCGGGATTGCCGGGATCGATCTTCGTCACTTCCGAATCGAACGTCTCCTTCGTATCCGAAAGCGAGATCCAGTCGGGATGCAGCTTGGGCAGGGCGCGCGGCCCTTTGTTCCCGCCGACCGCGCAGGCGTTCACCCACGCATGCACTTGAATTCGCGGCAGCCCTGATTGATGCGCGTGACGGACCAGATAATCCAGCGCATCGAAATGCGAGGCATCATCGTCCGCCCACGGCTCATACGACGACCGATAGTAAGCATCCGCCCGCTTACGCATCTGCACGAACACCGCGTTCATATGCAATTGCCGTACCCGCGCCAGCAACGCATCGCATTGCGCGGGCGTCTTGAACCCCTCATTGAACCCATCCACCCAGAATGCCCGCAGTTCCGGCTTTTGCGCCCCATAGTCCTTACGCGGAGGGGGAGGATCGACCGGCTTTGGAGGAACGACCGGCTTCGGCGCAGGCTGGGGAGCCACAGGGACAACCGGAGCGGCGTCCGCAACACGAACGGGCGCTTTCGGAGGAGCGGCGATAGGCGTCACCACCGGCTGAACGGCGCAGCCAGCGACGCCGAGCGTACTGGCGACAAGGGAAAAAAGACGAACGATTGGCACGGAATGCTCCTTGGCGGGGCGAGGGAATTAGGAACATTATAGCAACGTCCCAGGTTACCGGTCAACCGTGCAGGCATTGGGAGAGAAATACGACAGGGATACGAACAGCTGTACTATTTGAAGAGGTATATTGAATGGCAAGAGGCCAGCCGCAGGAACGGCTGACCTCCTAGTTCCAAGGAAAGGAGGTGAACCCTTTGCCTAGAACGAAACAACGGCGATTTTACGTCGCCATCAAGTGGATTACTGCGATTATATCACTAATCGCTGCGATCTGGCATCTCGTTAAGTAACGGGCTGCCCCCGAAGCAGTGTTAACGCACTGCTTCGGGACTTTTGAGAATGCTTAGAATCTATATACCACATTCCCCTTGATTTTGCCATTCTCAGGCCCCGTTTGGAAATAATTGTGATCGCCGAATGCGTCAGGTAAACTGGAAATACCATGAACGGACCCACCCTTGAATTGAACTTTTATCGCGACGAAAACGAGCACGATTTCCTCATTGACTTGATTGAGGTTCTCATCAAGAACGGAGCGGTGCTGTCCGGCAAGGCGCTCGTCCATCGCGGACCAAACATCAGACAGAAGCCATTTAGCTTCGCCTCGGATGAGGATAGAGAAGAAATCGAAATAGCTTCCGTCGACGATCTGCGAGCGATCAACGCCGCGCAAGATTTGCGTCTCGTCCAGATACCCATTACAAACGCCAGTGGCATCAGTCGCAATTCGCCGGAATTAGCAGGGATAGTAGGAATCTCCGACATAGCGGCGGCCAAAGGAGCACACCATCCGGTCGCCATTTGGGCTTCTGGCGATCAGATTAGCTTGCCGACGCCTCAGTCTCGCGCGCTCTCGACAAGCGCCTACCAACGGTTTATCAGGATCGTAGAAAAATTAGCCCCAGACTATGCTGCTATCACTTTAGAGTGGAGTCTGGAATGTCCGATGGACCTTCAAAATGACCCAAATACCCCAGCGTTCATGGATTTTTATTTGTCCAGCTGTTTCTTCGATGCTTCGCTAATAACAGAAGTCATGAATCTCTGCTCTCATGGTTTTATCAAACCACTGAGCACTGGTGTCTATATCTCCAATTCGGGCTTCTTTTCACCTAATCCACTCGAAAAATCAAAAGAGCAAATAGAATTATCGACGAAGATTGGCAAACTGATCGCCACGTATACACGATTGCATACGTATTGAGAGTAACCATGTCTCTCACTTGCTTTGACAAAACACTTTGGCTCTCTGCACCCACACCACGGCTCGCCGCAAACGACGCCCACATTTGGGGCGTCGCGCTCGATGACACAAGTCTGCGTCTCGATGAACTCGTCGTGACTTTGAGCGGCGCCGAACGCACCCGCGCGGAACGGTTCAAGTTCGCGCGCGACCGTGATGCGTTTATCGCGGCGCACGGCGCGCTGCGGTCAATTTTGTGTGGGTATCTTGGCTTGGAGGCGCAGGAGATCGTTTTTACGGAAGGCGCTCACGGCAAGCCCGAACTCAGCGGAGGGATGGCGGGTTCGCTGCGTTTCAATCTCAGCCACACCCACGGCGCGGCATTGATCGGGGTGACGCGAGATGCTCGTATCGGCGTGGATATTGAACGGGTGCGAGAGAACACGCCGATCTTAGATTTGGCGCGACGCTTCTTTCACCCAGACGAGGCGTGCGCGCTAGAGCAAACGCCGCCGGAGCGGCAGATAAGCGCGTTCTTCACCACCTGGACACGCAAAGAAGCCCTGGTGAAGGCGCACGGCGACGGCCTCGGCCATTTGCTCCAAGCGTTCGCGGTCTCCGTGGACAAAACGGCGGAGGTGCTGGTCAAGCCTGTCGGCGAAGAAAAAATCGACTGGCGTGTTTACGAATTGCCCGTGGGGATGGAGTACCGGGCTTCGGTCGCTTGCGACCAGGCCATGACGCTGCGGCGGCTTCGCTGGATTTAGACGAGCAAAAAAAGCAAGAGGCTGGCGACTGAAGTCGCGCCTACAAGAGCGCAGAAGTCCCCCTGCGTGGACTACATAATCCTTCACGATAATGTCTAATGTATGCACCACTTCAGACGGTGCCGAGTTCGAATATGTAACCCACAAAGGTGGGTTTCCGCGCTCTTGCAGGCGCGACTTCAGTCGCCGGCCTTATTATACATTTTGCGCTCATTGAATCGGCAAAATGCTTAAACCAGCCAGCCACTCAGCCCAGATCGTACATTGCCTCAAGCATGTAAGCATCTTTCGGATCGTAGTCACGGGTGACGGCGGGTTGGCGCAGGTTAATCTTCAGGCCGGCCAGCAGACGCATCGCGACGGCGCTCGGTCGCTGGGGCAGCCAGATGAGCAGGCTTCCGACATCTGGCGTGTGGGACAGAACGATCTGGATCGGGCTTTCGTCGCCGCGCACAAAGTCGCCTAATGCTTCGCGCAGCTTCGTCGGATCTGAAAGACCGGCGGACAGCGGCAAATCCGCGCCGAACAGCACGATGTAGCGCTGTTCGCCATCCTCGTCGATCTCCTGCAATTCCCGCGCCAGGGCAGTCGCATTCTTCCCCGTCGCCGCCGTCAACGGACGGTCACGCGGCAGATCATACTGCTCATAATCTTCCGTGGCGTCGCCCGATCGTGTGCTTTCCCAAAACCACGCCAGCTCCGGCGCTTCCAAGGCGTCGTCGAGATCGTCGCCGTGCGCCAGATCCACTCCGCCCGCGATGTCATAGCACAGCACGCCCGACGCGCGCAGATGCGCCGTCACGCCGCCGGTCCGCGCCGCGTCCTGCGCGCGCTGAAAAATCGAATCGAATTGGTCCTGTAAACTCATCGTCATTTCCTCACGACTATGATACCCGAGCCATATGCTCTCAATCGATGCTCCTATCGCCAGATCCCATCGCGCCGTAGCGCAGCCCATCGAAGAGCAGGGCGACCATGCGATGGGCGGGGGCGGGGCAGCCGCCGTCAACTTGCATGCAGAGGTTCGCGACGGCTGTCAGCAGTTCGTATGCATCCACGTCAGCGCGCGCCTCGCCGGCTGCTGCGGCGGCGTCCAGCAATGTTCGAAGCGCCGGCACGAGGCGCTTTTGGAAGTAGGCGGGTAAGCTGTCGAACGCCGGGTTTCCCGAGTGCAGGGCCGACGCAAGACCGCGTTTGGTCGCGATGAAGTCTGCATAGCGCTGCATCCAGCGCGCCAGCGCTTCGCCTGCCCCATACTCCGCAGCCAGGACCGGCGCGGCGTCCGCGCATGCGTCGACTTCATGGCGGAAGACGGCCGCGACGAGGTCCGCGCGCTGCGGAAAATGGCGATACAGTGTGCCGACGCCAACCCCCGCCTTGACGGCGATCTCCCGCACCGGAGCGTCCACCCCCGAAGTCGCGAATACCGCGAGAGCCGCATCCAGCAGCGAATTGACGTTTCGCTGCGCGTCGGCGCGCACGGGCCGATCCACACGCCCCTGGGGCTCCAGACCGTCACACGGGTCTTCCAATTGGTCGTTCACAATACTCCCCTTGACAAAACGGAACAACGTTCCGCATAATCACAAATACGGAACAATGTTCCATATTAACCCTATTATAGCAGATCGCCTTGGCATTGACGGTAGGCCGGCGGATAGAAAGAGAAGAATATGAATAGCAAAGTTTGGTTCATTACCGGAGCATCGCGCGGGTTTGGGCGCGTTTGGGCCGAAGCCGCGCTGGAGCGCGGCGACAAGGTCGCCGCAACCGCCCGCAAGCTGGAGGATGTCGCTGATCTGAAGGAGCGTTTCGGCGATTCCGTACTGCCGCTGGCGCTGGATGTGACCAACGTGGAGCAAGTCCGGCAAACTGTGACGCAGGCGCATGCGCACTTCGGGCGACTGGATGTCGTTCTCAATAACGCGGGCTATTCTCTGGTCGCCACGGTCGAGGAGGCGAGCGAGGAAGATGTCCGCGCTGAGTTTGACACCAATTACTTTGGCGCCCTCCGAGTTATCCAGGCCGCATTGCCGTTGCTGCGGGCGCAGGGCAGTGGGCATATTCTCGGCGTCTCAAGCACCGTCGGCCATGTGGCGTTCCCGCTGATCGGCTTTTACTGCTCCTCCAAATGGGCGTTTGAAGCGCTTCACGATAGCCTGGCGCAGGAGGTCAAAGCGTTTGGCGTTACAGTGACGCTCATCGAACCCGGCGCATATGCGACCGAGTTCGGAAGCCCCTCGTCGCTGAAAATGGCTCCGGGGATGGACACCTACAACGAATTGCGGGAGCAGGTATTCGGGCGTCTGTCGAGCATGGAGCGAGGCGATCCGCAGGCGACATCAGAAGCCATCCTCAAGATCGTGGACGCGGAGAATCCACCACTGCGATTGATCCTTGGCAGCACAGGCTTGCCCATGGTGCGCGCCGCCTACGCAGACCGCCTCGCCACCTGGGAGGAATGGGCGGATCTCTCGAACGCCGCGCAAGGCGAGTCGAAGGTCGGCTAAACCCCTACAGCTGGAAGGCTGTAGGCTAAGCTGGGGCGAAGTCAGCTAAAGCAGACTCTTGGGGCACGCAAATGTCTCTCATCATCCTAACCTGCTTCAGCTGGTTTTGCCTCAGAATAGCCTACAGCCTTCCAGCTGTAGGCACAGCGCGGACACACATCAAAGAAAGAAAATGGTTCTATGCCTGTTATCTCCGTCAGTCCAATCGTGCTGGCATCTTCAGGACGTGGCCCGGATCTGCAAGTGCGGGTTTCTGCACCCATAACTGGGAGTCATCTGCCGATTATCGTCTTCGCGCACGGCTTCGGCTCTTCACTGGACGGCTATGCCCCGCTCGCAAATTTCTGGGCGGCGCACGGCTTCGTTGTGATCCAGCCGACATTTCTCGATTCCCGAACGCTGAGCCGCACTCCCAATGCGTCTCATAGTGAAGCCATCGCGGCCTATCTGGAAGATCCCAAGGCGCCCTTGATCTGGCGGACACGCATTGAGGACATGAAGCACATCTTGGATCAGCTTGACCTCATTGAAGATTCCGTCCTGGGATTAAAAGGGCGCTTTGACCAAAGCCGGATCGCGGCGGTCGGGCATTCGTTCGGCAGTCACACGACAAGTATGCTGCTGGGCGCGCGAGTGATCAATCCCGATGGAGGCTTGGACGAAGAGATGTCCGATTCTCGGATCAAGACGGGCGTGCTGCTGAGCGCCGGCGGCCGAGGCGGTGAAGATTTGAGTCCGTTCGCGGCCGAGCATTTCCCCTATCTGGATCAGAGCTATGCTGAGATGACAACGCCGACCCTCGTGGTGGCGGGCGATCGCGACGTCTCTCCGTTGACCGTTCGCGGACCGGACTGGTTCACGGATGCGTACACCCTGAGTCCAGGGGCGGATTGCCTGGTGACTTTATTTGGGGCCGAGCACATGCTGGGCGGTATCTCGGGTTATCACGTGACGGAGACCACGGACGAGAATTCCGCCCGCGTCGCCGCAGTCCAGCGGCTGACCTGGGCTTACCTCCGCAGCAAGCTCTATCCTGAAGACCTCGCCTGGCCTACTGCGTGTCACGCGCTGAGAGACGATCCTAACCCGCTGGGTCGGGTTGAATGCAAATGAGTGATGGAAAGAACAAGGAGAATACTATGCAGGACAAACTCGTCGCCCTGGTCACCGGGGCCAATCAAGGAATCGGTCTACAAATTGCGACGGAACTCGTCGAGCATGGCTACACTGTGCTTGTCGGATCGCGTAATCTTGAGAATGGCGAGACAGCCGCAACGAGCATCGGACCGGACGCTTACGCTGTCCAGCTCGACGTCACGGATCCAGAGTCCATCGCCGCCGCAGCGGAGCGTATCAAGAGCGAATTCGGTCGACTCGACGTGCTGGTGAACAACGCGGCCATTTCTCATGCGGGAAAACCGGGCCGATCGCTTGAAGACATGATGAAGGCGAGCAAGGCAAGTGCTGCGTCGCTTGATGAGGTGCGCGCGGTCTTCGAGACAAACGTATTCGGCGTGATTGCCGTCACGCAGGCGATGCTGCCGCTTCTTCGGGAAGCGCCGGCGGCGCGCATTGTCAACGTTTCCAGCGGCGTCGGCTCACTGACGCTGAACTCAGATCCCGCCTTT
This sequence comes from Capsulimonas sp., assembly GCF_039929585.1. NCBI lineage: Bacteria > Bacillati > Armatimonadota > Armatimonadia > Capsulimonadales > Capsulimonadaceae > Capsulimonas > Capsulimonas sp. The sequence goes on along the minus strand of NZ_JBDSQY010000276.1, from coordinate 22,875 downwards.
CCCTATCGCGCCGGATTCGGCGTCGTTTACGCCGCCTCAAAGACCGCCCTCAACGCGGTCACGCTGTCCTTCGCAATTGAACTCGAATCGACCAACATCAAAGTCAACGCTGTAAGCCCAGGCTTCACCGCGACGGCTCTAAATAACTTCGAGGGAACCGAGACGATCGAACAAGGCGCCCGTGCGCCCATTCGCGTCGCCCTTGATGTGGACGGCCCGACTGGCTCGTTCTCGGGTCCGGACGGCCCACTGCCGTGGTGAGAAGGGGTGCACGACTCACGCCAATGTGGAACCTTCCCGTGACTTGGGGTATTCCAAGATCATACGACTTTACGAAGTTGATCTCAGAATACGGGAGAATATCACATGGAGACACGCAAGATCGGGTCGCTCGATGTTTCGGTCGTTGGGCTTGGCTGCAACAACTTCGGTGGGCGTATTGACGCTGGCGCCACGAATGCCGTCGTTGACGCCAGCCTCGACGCTGGCATTAACTTCTTCGACACCGCCGACATCTACGGCGGCGCCAAGAGCGAGGAGTTGCTGGGGCGGGCTCTGGGAACGCGCCGAGACCAGGTAATCCTGGCCTCAAAGTTCGGCGCTCGCATCAACGACGCCATGCCCGGCGGGGCCAAACCTGAGTACATCCGCAGAGCCGTCGAGGACAGCCTTCGGCGTCTCAATACCGATCGCATTGATCTGTATCAACTGCACCTGCCCGACGACACGACACCCATTGCAGACACGCTCGAAGTCCTCCATGAACTCGTCCAGGCCGGGAAAGTCCGTGAGATCGGCTGCTCCAATTTCTCCGCCGCACAATTGCGAGAGGCCGCAGGCGCTGTCGCGCCGGGCGCGGCGCGCTTCGTCAGTGTCCAGAACGAATACAGCTTGCTGAAGCGCGACCCCGAGGCCGAGGTGCTTCCCGAATGCGAGAAACTCGGAATCGCGTTTCTGCCCTACTTCCCCCTTGCGAGCGGTCTGCTGACGGGTAAATACCGCCAGGGGCAGCCCCTTCCCGAAGGAGCGCGCATCCAGTCCGACGGTCCCTTCTCGAAGTTGCTGACCGACACGAACCTGGACATCGTCGAGAAACTGATTGTGTTCGCCGAATCGCGAGGCCATACGATCCTCGAACTCGCCTTTTCCTGGCTGCTCACCCGGAAGTCCGTCGCCTCGGTCATTGCCGGTGCGACCAGGCCCGAACAGATCGCCAAGAACGCCGCCGCCTCCGACTGGCGCCTCACGGACGATGACTTGCACAAGATTGACAGCATCCTGGCGTGACACTAGCAGAGGGGGCGCTCAAGAAACCATCGCAGCCACCAAAGGAAAGAAGTCCCTATCCTCTTGACAAGCGCCCCCACATCTGCTATCATAGCCGCACAAACAAACTACATATTGATGTTTATGGGGCGACGCCGTCGTAGCGTCGCTGAAACAACGGGGGAAGTCCGGTCATTCCGGCACTGTCTCGCAGCGGTCGGCTCAAGGGAGCCTAGTCCGAACGCCCGCCCATCAACCGATCACTGCGTCCCCTTCGACAGAGAGGGGTGTGATTGCGTCCCAGGCCGCGCCGGCCACCCCCTCTTCACCAATTCGCCGGCGTCCCCGCGCGCTCTTCATGCCTCCCCTGCCCCAGGAGAGACGATGACAAGAGATAACGCGAAGGGAGCCCGCCCATGGCCGTATCACCGACATTTTCCGAAACGAACTTATCCCCAGAATCCACATTAGGCGCCGTGCGAAAGCGCAATGGCGGCATCGCCACGTTTGATGGCGTACGTATTCACAAAGCCATCGAAAAGGCGTTTCGCGCCGAAAAGCGGCTGACGCCGGACGAACTTCTGAGCGCCGATTTGACAGGCGCCATTGATTCGTATGCGAACGCGGTCATCGCATGGAGCGCGGCTCAGGACGATCTGAACGTTGAGGCGATCCAGGATGAAGTGGAGCGCGTGCTGATGGCGGGGGGCGCGCACGGCGTCGCACGGCGTTATATTCTTTATCGCGAGCAGCACGCCGAAAAGCGACGGGCGCGCGCTCTTTGGTATCGCCGGGCCGACGGCAGCGAAGCGGTGCTGGATATGGACATGCTGCGGGCGAGCATTGAGGACGCCTGCGCCGGCCTCGGGGCAGATGTGAGCGCCGAACCGGTGGTGAAGGAAGCCCTGGGATCACTTTACGCGGGAGTGACGGAAGCGGAGATCGCGCAATCGACGATTTTGGCGGCCCGCTCGCGTGTCGAGATCGAGCCGGGATATAGCAATGCCGCCGCGCGCTTATTGCTGGGCGTGTTGTATGGGGAAGCGACCGGAACGCCCTCGCGCATTGTGGACGCCGACCAGATCTATGCGTCTTATTTCCGAACGTACTTCATGCAGGCCGTCGAAGCGAAGCTGCTCGATCCCGAGATGCTGACATTCGATCTAGATCGCCTTGCCGCCGCCATTCACAGCGAACGCGACTTGCAGTTCCAATTTCTCGGCCTGCAGACGCTTTACGACCGATACTTAATTCAAGACAAGGGACGGCGTATTGAGCTGCCCCAATTGTTCTGGATGCGCGTCGCGATGGGGCTATCGCTGCGTGAGGACGACCGCGAGGGGCGCGCCATCGAGTTCTACACGCTGCTTTCGCAGTTCCATTTCACGTCGGCCACCCCCACTCTCTTCAACGCCGGCACGCTGCATTCCCAGCTTTCGTCATGCTATCTCACCACGGTCCCAGACGACCTCGGCGGCATCTTCTCCAGCATCCGGGACAACGCACTGCTCTCCAAGTGGGCGGGCGGCCTCGGCAACGACTGGACGGGCGTTCGCGCCCTCGGCGCCCCGATTACGGGAACGGGCGGCAAGAGCCAGGGCGTCATTCCCTTCTTAAAAGTCGCCAGCGATACCGCCGTCGCGGTCAACCAGGGCGGCAAGCGCAAGGGCGCCGTCTGCGCCTATCTCGAAACGTGGCACCTGGACATCGAGCACTTCTTAGATCTGCGCAAGAATACGGGAGACGATCGGCGCCGCACGCACGACATGAACACGGCGAACTGGATCCCCGACTTGTTTATGCAGCGTGTCGCCGCCGGCGGCCAGTGGACGCTGTTCAGCCCGAATGATGCGCCCGACCTGCACGATACCTACGGCGCGGCGTTTGAAGCGCGCTACACCGAATACGAGCGGCAGGCGGACGCCGGGAAGATCGCGCTCTTCAAGCGCATCCCCGCGCTGGACCTCTGGCGTAAGATGCTCGCCGCCCTGTTCGAGACCGGTCACCCCTGGATTACATTCAAGGACCCTTCCAATGTCCGTTCACCCCAGCAGCACGTCGGCGTCGTCCACAACTCCAACCTCTGCACGGAGATCCTGCTCAACACGTCCGACGAAGAGACCGCCGTCTGCAACCTGGGCTCCATCAACCTGCAAGCGCACCTTACGGACGGACGCCTCGACCACACGCGGCTCCAAGCGACCATTCAAACGGCCGTCCGAATGCTCGACAACGTGATCGACATCAATTACTATCCGACGCCCCAGGCGAAGACGGCCAACCTGCGTCACCGCCCGGTCGGCCTCGGCGTGATGGGCTTCCAGGACGCGCTCTACACACTTGGGATCAGCTACGCCAGCGACGCCGCCGTCCAATTCGCCGACCAGAGCATGGAAGCCATTTCCTACTACGCCTTCCTGGCGTCTTCGGACCTGGCCGCCCAACGCGGCGCCTACCCCACATACCAAGGGTCACTCTGGGATCAGGGCCTGCTGCCGATCGACACCATCGATCGCCTGCAAAAAGAGCGTGGATCGGATATCTTGATGGACCGAAGCAGCACGATGGACTGGAGCGTCGTCCGCAATGCGATCCAGCAAAACGGCATGCGCAACAGCAACGTCCTCGCCATCGCGCCGACCGCCACGATCTCCAACATCGTCGGCGTCAGCCAGTCAATCGAGCCGACCTACAAGAACCTCTACGTCAAGAGCAACCTCTCGGGTGAGTTCACCCAGGTCAACGCCCCGCTCGTCAACGACCTGAAGGCGCTGGGCCTCTGGGACGCCGAGATGCGCGACGATCTTAAGTACTTCGACGGCTCGCTCCTCGAAATTGAGCGTATCCCGCAAGAAATCCGCGACCGATATCGCACGGCGTTCGAGATCGACGCCCATTGGATCATCGAGTGCGCCAGCCGCCGTCAAAAGTGGATCGACATGGGCCAATCGCTCAATCTCTACATGGACCAGCCCAGCGGCAAAAAACTCAGCGAGATGTACTTCCTCGCTTGGGCCAAGGGTCTCAAGACGACCTATTACCTGCGCACCGTCGCCGCCACCCAGGTCGAAAAATCCACCCTCGACATCAACCGCCGCAGCATCCAGCCCCGCTGGATGAAGAACCAGAGCGCCTCCGCCGATATCCAGGTCGAACGCGCCCCGGAAACATGCACGCTCGGCGCCGAGTGCGAGGCTTGTCAGTGATTTAGGCCCTATTCCCGTGCCTTCGTGACCTATTCCCCCGCGCTTTAGCGCGTTTCCCCCTTTTCCCAGCAAGGCCCTTCGGGCGGGAAAAGGGGTGTTCGTAACTATGAGCCAGGCGCGTGTTCCGTGTTGTGAGAAGAGTTTTCAGAGAGCCGAAATTCTTTGTAGGCAACGACAAGATTCGCCTGGATGATAATTATCAGCACCCCTTTTCCCCCGCGAAGCGGCTTGCTGGGAAAAGGGGGAAACGCGCTAAAGCGCGGGGGAATAGGTCTCGCTGCGAAACAGATCCCAAGGAACCCCAAATGAATTACACCGAAACCGTCACCGAACCCGCCGCCGCGCCCGCGCGCAAGCGACTGATCAATAGCAGCCAGGTGGACGTCAACCAGCTCATGCCCCTCCAATACCACTGGGCGTGGGAGCACTACGTCAACGGCTGCGCGAACCACTGGATGCCGACTGAAGTCTCAATGGGCGCCGACATCGCGCTCTGGGGCTCGAATGGCTTGACCCAGGCCGAGCGGCTCGTGATCCTGCGTAACTTAGGCTTCTTTTCCACCGCCGAGAGTTTGGTGGGAAACAACTTGGTGCTAGCGATCTTCAAGCACATCACCAACGCCGAATGCCGACAGTATTTGCTGCGGCAAGCGTTTGAAGAGGCTGTGCACACGCACACGTTTCTTTATATCGTGGACAGCCTGGGACTGAGCGAGCGGGAAGTCTTCAATATGTATCGGGAAGTCCCAGCCATCACGCGCAAGGACGAGTTTGAGATGGCGCTGACCGCCGATGTGCTCGATCCAAACTTCACCACGGAGACCTTTGAAGGCGGCCAGAAGTTCTTGGAGAATCTCATCGGCTACTATCTGATCATGGAAGGCATTTTCTTTTACACGGGCTTCGTGATGATCCTCTCGTTCCACCGTCAGAACCGGATGACGGGGATCGGCGAGCAGTTCCAATATATACTGCGCGACGAGACCACGCATCTCAACTTCGGCATCGATCTGATCAACGGTATCAAACAAGAGAACCCGCATCTGTGGACGCCGGAGTTCCAGTCGCGGATCTTGGATCTCGTGGATCAGGCAGTGTCATTGGAAATCGCGTATGCGTGGGATTGCCTGCCCGAGGGGATTTTGGGTCTGAACGGCGATCTGTTCCAAGAGTACGTCCGGCACATCGCCGACCGGCGATTGGAGCGCATCGGCCTGCCCGCGCAGTACGGCGCGTCCAACCCATTCCCCTGGATGAGCGAGACGATGGATTTGGGGAAGGAAAAGAACTTCTTCGAGACCCGCGTGACCGAGTACCAATCCGCCGCAGGACTGACTTGGGATTAGCGTTCCCGGTGTATAATCATCATGAATACAACGCCCGCCCTCTTTTCGCGGCGGGCGTTGGACAGGATGATAGCGCCCATTGAAACTCCGCTGGAAATTTACTCGTAAAGCCACCGTCAAAGTAGTAGCCGCCGTCGGCGTGCTATGCGCCGTCCTCTACTGCTCCCCATACTTCATTCCTCGCACAGTCACTGTTCCACACGAGTTATGGAGCCTTGCCTATTCTCCTGACGGAAAAACATTGGCCACAGGAGATCAATTTGCGATTGATAAGCCCGATGGTACGCATGGCGGATACGGAGTCGGAGATCTTCGCCTATGGGGTACGCGAGGCTCAATATTTGGGGATATCGCTGCTGATCCTCTCACGACTCCATATCTTGGAATACAAAGAGACAAATACAACCCCATCGCCGCCACGGGCCCTTGCACCGATATTCGCTTTTCCCCAAATAGCCGTTACGTCATGGCGGCAAATCCAACGAGTTCATTCGGCATTTGGGATACAGTGGAGAAACGCTGGATTTACCATCGTCCGTTGTCCCAGGTTATCATGAGCAAAGAAAGATGTGCGCCAATTGGATTCTCCGCAGATAGCTCCCTTTGCTACTATGCAGTAATTCAAGAAGGCAAGCCGACAGAAGTGCAACGCAAAAACTGGAAACAACCGTATCAAACGGACATTATTGTTCAGAGAATATCGGATGGCGTCGTTGTAGGTCGCCTGAACGATTTTCTCAAGGACCGTGTCTGGCCCGTAAAATTTCGTCTTTTGTCGGACTCCAAGACGCTCGCATGCCTAACGAACAATGACGGGCCAACGACAGGCGATGGACCAGGATTATTAAAACTTCTGAACATCACGAATGGCGCGACGTTAGAATCATGGCCGATCAAAAGAGTGCGGCAAGATTTCTCAGCTTCGCAAGATGGCCGCCAGTTCGCAACAACGGGAGGCAATAATGGGCGTATGATTGTTTTCAATCGTGGCGTTGTAAAACCATCTGTAGTGAATATCCCAAACGGTGATAGCATTTCACATTCCGCGTTCTCGCCAGATGGGACGCAGATCGCCGCTTGCGGCTGGGGTGGCGATATCTTTGTTTGGGACGCACATTCCCTAAAACCGCGCAAAATAATTTTCGGTTTTGATCGGTTCGCCATGGGCGTCACGTTCTCACCGGACAGCAAGACACTTGCGGTTGCATCGGTACTGTCCGTCAAATTCTGGAAAGCGTAAGCGAAAGAACGTGCATCAAAAAACTTTGAAAAATTCTCTAAAAATAGCAGGCTTCACTCTGGCGACGGTCGGCGCGCTTGTCTGCTTCAGCATATACAATATTCCCAGAACACTGCGTACATCCCAAGATATCGTCGGCGCTGCATTTTCGCCCGATGGGAAAACCCTTGTGACGGGACATGAGTTTATCGCGAGCGCTCGTCAATCCAAGTGGATCGCCAAGCAAGCCGTGGGCGCTCTCCTCCTCTGGCAAGCGCAGGACGCAACGCGCGGAGCCTCCGAAAACAGCGCTATTAAACTTCCCTATCTGGTCAATCCCAAGAACTTATTGGATAGCCGTAATGGCGGCGCCGCCAATGACTTACGATATTCTCCCAACGGCCGCTATCTGATGGCGGCGAGCCGAGGCTCTTCTTCGCTCGGCGTTTGGGACTTCGCCGACAACCGATGGATATCGCGCAAGTTTGGATATATTGCAGATTCGCAAGCAACGTATCAGCCCATCGGCTTCTCCAATGACAGCACGCTTTATTTTTACGCCAAGCAGCGTATTATTTATCCAAAGCAGCACGGTGCTGAGAAGCAAAATTTTGAAGAGTCGATTGATGGGACGATTTGTCCTACAGACATCGTTGCGGAAAGAGTAGTCGATGGCTCAAATGCGTTTACCACTGCGAACATCTTCAAGGATGGTCAGTATGCGGAGCCATTCCGCTTGCTTTCCGATGGAGAAACGTTTGCTTGTCTTAAACATCGCGGAGGCCCTGTTTCTTTTAGTGGAACCGAAACGCTGGAAATCCTGCCCCTGAAAGGCGGACCACCGCTGCAATCTTGGGAAATAAAAGAATGGCTGCAGGACTTCTCTTGTTCGCTGGATGGCCGTCAATTCGCGACGACAGGCGAGCATAACGGGGAAATAATGATATTCCGGCGAGGCGTGGCGGAGCCGATTGTGCTGGATATTCCGAACCACGACAGCATCAGCCATTCCGCCTTTTCGCCAGATGGAAGTCTATTCGCCGCATGCGGATGGGGCGGCGACGTTTTCCTTTGGGATGCGCGCAATTTGACATTCCGCAAGACCCTTTATGGTTTTGATGAGTGGAACCAAAGCGCCACCTTCTCCCCGGACAGCAAAACGCTGGCCACCGTCAATGGAAAAGTTGTCAAATTCTGGCGAATGTAAGCCAGCAATCCCGTATGGAATTTTTGTTTAAACTCTTGTTATGCTCTGTCGATCCCGCTGCCGCTTGGCTGGCCCCTGTCAATGGACGACTGAGTTTACCGGAGTATACAGTCACCTTATCGGAAGATGGCGATATGATGGCGCCCGCCCTGCATCAAACGGCCATATTCAGCAAATTTTCTGCCGATGCGATCGTCTTGAGTACATTCTTTATCCAGCCGGAAGGGCAGACGAAATCCTGCTATTACGTCACCGCTGAGATGCTTACTCCTGCGTCGGACGATATCCCGGTTGGCCTCGTAGCCGCGCCACAGGGTTGCGGCGTTACGGTCGACTTTAATGATCCTCTCGATCGGCGTGTCTTTGAGGCATGGAGCATCGACAGAGATACGAATTTGGGGGTGGATATTCCCTGGGCGAAACCAGGTTGGCGGCAAAAGGCGGCCCATTGGATTAGGGAAAGCACCGGGCAGAGTTCGGTGGAAATGATACCGCTAAGGACATGGCAGAGATCCACTGTCATCGCTGTCCGTCACGCAGACGGAACCTCGTTCTTTAAAGCTGTCCCTCGCATGTTTCGGCGAGAATTGTCGGTGATCGAATGCCTTTCTCGATCTCATCCACACCATCTGCCTCGTATCCTGGCTAGCCATCCCGGCGACTGCTGGATGCTGATGGAAGAGATCGATGGCGTGGAGCTGAAAGATTGTGACGAGATTGAAGTTTGGGAGAGCGCGATACGTCACTATGCCCGCTTGCAAAAATCAACGATCGGAAGCACAGCGAGTGAGTTAAGGACCATCTGCCCAGACTATACGCCCGGGCAGATGGAATCGCAAGTCGATAGCCTTTCCATCCGGATCCAATCGGCGCTGGATGGTCTGGCGGATGGGGTGACTGCGCAGGAACTTGAGCAGTTGGCTTCGAAAGGGGATTTCCTCAAGCAAATCTGCAAAGAGCTGGACAACTCTGGCTTACCGCATGTGCTGGAGCACGGAGACTTTCAATGGCGCAATATCCTGATTCAACACGGCGCTCCAATCTTTATTGACTGGTCGGAGGCTTGCATTACCACGCCGTTCGCGGGGATGGCCTGGTTTATGCAAGAGGATTTCTTGCCCGATTGGCTTGCAAGCGAGAGCTCCCGAGAACGGCTATGGCAAGCGTATACGACGGAATGGTGTGATTACGCCAGCCCAGGAACACTCTCGCGACTGGCTGAGATCAGTGTCGTTTTCGGATGCCTGTGGAAGCTCGTCGTCTCGTGCGATTATCTCGACGGATATCAATCTCAGACTCAGGGAAAGGCGCTGCCGGTGGAATCCTTGAGCGGGCACGTCATCTGGCAGGAGAAATTCGAGCTGGCTTACCAAACAAAACAATTGCTCCAGCTCTTGAAAACGCCTCACACCTCAATCTCATCCACATAACACCAGCGCCAGTCTTCGCCGGGCTGGAACGACTGCATAATCGGGTGCTGGGTGGCGTGGAAATGCTTCGTCGCGTGCTTATTTTTCGAGGAGTCACAGCACCCAACATGCCCGCACTCCAGACAGAGGCGAAGATGGACCCAGGTGTCATCCATCTCCAAACACTCCTCGCACCCCTGCGGCGTTTTCGGCTCCACGTCCTTGATATGATCCAGATGCGTACATGTCTTAGGCATCATCAATACTCCTATCGGATGTTGTCGCGATATAATCTCGCTGTTTCCTAATTCTACCTTACCCACCCCGCCATCAAAGATCACCAAAAGGCTCGCGGCGAACTACGCTTTACGCTTGCGTGGCTCCTGGTAAGCTGGCGGCGTAGTCACCTTACTATCCACCGGCGCGCGCCAGTCGCCGCGCCAGGTGCGCGTCACGCCCTGAGAGTCCTTGAACCGCAGCCAGATATCACGGCCTTCCAGGTTTTGGAATCCGTCGGGGAGCCGCCAGGCGTCGTAAAACGAATGACGGCCGTCGGCGAGTTCGATTGTGTAGGCCGCCGAGCGCTTACCTCCTTTGTCGATCCAGATTTGAAACTGGGCAGGGCGATTGTCTAGTGACGGCCAGGCGGCGAATAATTCCAGCCATGTCTTGCCCGCAAGAGGACGCAGTTTGCCGAAGACGATCGGCTTTTGGTCGTATCGCTCTCCGTCCTCGGCGTTCTTGGCGACCACCGGCAGATGAAACCAGCACCATTGAAATGCTCCGTGGTGCAGCGGATCTAAGGCGCTGTAGCGATGGGCGCCCTTGACCAGATACTCCATGACGCCGGGCGTATTATATTTCCAAGCCTTCGTATAGTCGGCGCCCATCGGACCGGGCGGCGTGTTGGTGTCCGACGACCAGACGACAATGTCGTCGGCAGTGAACAGATACATCCCGGTCAGCATTTCGATCATCCAGCCCGGCAGAGGACGGTCGTTTTGCTGGATGCCCTGCATCCCTTCATTGGTGATCCGGGTCCATGCGCTGACGCGGACATTTTTGAGAAAGGGCTTGCGCCGGTCGCTGGCGTCTGGATACTGCCCGGCCATTCGGTGATACATCAGATACATGCGTACGGCCTGCCGGTAGAGATCATGCAGGGTATGCTCCGCTTCCCCCGGCTCTAACGGGACGTCGGCGCCGTAGAGAGTCGTATGCGTGAGATCGCTGAAGACGGGGCGCCCACTCCGCATTTGAATGGCGCCGTCAGTCGTGTGTTTGTACAGCGGCTCGCTGCCCCAGATGGCCTGCATATAGCCGTCCATGGCGACGACGCCCCCACTGTCCTCGCAGGCCTGAAGCGTGGGATCGGGCGCGGCCAGAAAATCGCGCTCCGGCAGTAAGTACTCCGGATCGCCCGTTCCGCCCTGTCGCACGGATTCGTCGAACGCGCCCACGGAATATGTCCACTGACCGTAAGTCACCGGGACAATATGATCGCCATGCGTGACCGCCTCCGACGCCATCCCCTGATAGAGCCAGCCGAAGCAATCCCGCTGATGCTCCCAGCCCCCGGTCGCCTCGATGTCGATGGATGGATACAGCACCCCATGACCTTTCGCATCCGACGCCTGCCGCTCGCCCTGCCAGACACGCCGGCCTAAAGCCAGATAGGCGGCCTTATCGCCGACCATCTTATGATCGACGGCCAGCGTCCGCAGCGAAGCGATGCGTGGGTCTTTGGAGTCGGCCGCCGTCAATTCGTCGGCCAGCATCTTCGCATATGTCCAGAACAATGGATCGCCAAGCAGCTGCCACTTTTGGGATGCGGGGATGTTAAGAATATTCGTCGGCCCCTGGCGAAAGTTCGGCATGTCCTCCACGGAGGTAATCCCACGGCTGAAATGCAGATTGGCTCCCGCGCTGTCATACCAAGGGCCGGAGATATGGATACGACGATCCGAAAGCGCGAACGGCGGGAATCGCCCAAAGAGCGCAACGCCACGCGCCGTCTGTTCGGCGAAGGGATAGTCGATCCCGCGCCGATGGGGCGACGAACGCCGCTCAAATTTTAGCGTAGGCGCCGCTTCTGTGACAAAGGGATGTCCCAGATAATCCACGGCGGGCGCTCCGTACACAGGGCGCAACGCAGCGAACACAGCCAAAACCGCCACGATCCACATTCTCGCTCGCCTCATCATCTCATTATTCCCATCACTGTCGATCATCGATTGCGATACTCACATCATTCTAACACAAATCGGCAGGAGACACATTGCGCGATGTCGAATGACCGGTCGCCATCGCTCGGGCCAATGGACGCCTGGGATCGCCGGCGAAAGGACGAATTATGGGAACTTGGGGCGCGGGAAACTTTGACAGCGACAGCGCATTGGATTATATCAGCAGCGTGGTGGACGACCTGGAAGGTAAGATCGAGGATCTGCTGACGGACGAGGAGCGCAGCGCCCTGGACGAAGAGGGCGAAGGCGTACTCGTCCCCAGTGTCGCGATCCTTTCGGCCTTGCACGAAACGGTGCAGGCGCCGACGCCCGAACCTGCGAATGTCGCCCGCTGGCGCACGCAATATCTCGCGATCTACGACGCGCAGATCGACGGTCTGGAGCCGGACGCCGAATACAAAGTCGAGCGCCGTCAGGTGATTCAGGATACGTTCGATAAACTGGAAGCGCAGGCGCAGGCGTTCTGGAGCATTGCGACGGAGGGATGAAACGCAAACCAGCCCCGGAGACCAATGGTCTTCGGGGCTGATTTCTTTGGTCGATCGCCTCGCGCGGGTCCGTATTACGGAACCAGCGTCAAAGCCACGATCTTGATATTCGCGATGTTCGGCAGCGTGACGCTCTTGACCGTCTTGCCGCTGTTGATCGCGAAGGAGTACCCGAAGAGGTTCCCCTTGTTGTTGTCCTGCGTCCCGTTCGAGACGTTGCGATAGGCTTGGACCATCGCAATGGACTCGCCAGCGTAGTTCTGAGGCGCGTACCAGTCGCTGACGCCCTGCGTAATGGTCGTCGTCGTGTTGTCGGTGTAGGTCACCGTGAACGTCTTCGACGGCTGGCTGCCGTTTTCGGCGGTCGCCAGCATGCGCAGCGTCGAGAAGGAGCCTGCGGGCAGCGTGATGATCTGCCCGGTGGCGGTCACCATATTGGACGTATTGGCGGTTCCGATGGTGAACGGCGTACCGTTCCAAGTGACTGATGTTCCAATCAGATTGGACGAATAGGCGTAGCCGCCGCCGTCCAGTCCGCCGGTCGCGAAGGTCGTCCCATCCGTGTAGATCCCGGAGAGGTTGTAGGTCAGACTCACGGGGACGGGAGCAGCCTTCACGGTCAGGGCGATTGTGACCGTGTGGGTCGTTGCTCCCGAGGTTCCCGTCACGGTAACGGTCGCCGCGCCGAGCGTGGCCGTGCTGCTGGCGGTGAGCTTGAGCACGCTTGTCCCGGTGGTGCTGGACGGGCTGAACGCAGCCGTGACCCCGGTGGGGAGCCCGGAGACGGTCATGGCGACGCTGCTGTTGAACCCGGTCGTCGAAACGACCGAGATCGTGCTGGAGGCGTTCGAACTGCGCACGACCGTCAGGCTCGACGGCGACGCTGAGAGGCTATAGACTGCGGAAGTCGGCGCTTTTGCCAGCGACATTGCGAACACAACGACGTTGCGGTTATTGGGAAGCGTAATGCTCTGCACGGTTTTCGCCGAGTTGAGCGCGAAGCTGTACCCGTAAACGTACGTTTGCGCGCCGTCATGCGTCCCGTCCGCCAGGTTACGGTAAGCCAGCGGGCCTTTCACAATCGCCTCGCCCGCAAAACTCGCAGGCCCGGCCCAGTCGCTCACGCTCTGCGTAAAGTTCGTGAACGTGGCGTCCGTGTAGGTCACTTTGAAGGTCTGCGACGTCTGGTTACCCTGTACGCCCGCTGCCAAGAGAAGGAGCTTCGAATACGTTCCGGAGGGAAGCGTTACGGTGGCGCTGCTGACGGTATCCAGCGCATTGGCGGCGCCCAGGGAGAACGTCACGCCGGACCATGTCAGCGAGGAGCCAAGCAGAGCGGACGAGTAGGCGTAGCCGCCGCCGTCGAAGCCGCCCGTGGAGAACGTCGACCCATCCGTGTAGACACCGTTGATGTTATAAGCCGATGCAAGGCTGACCGAAGTCACGGCGCCAATGGTCGGCTTGATCGTGACGGGAATATAGGTGACATGGGTCAGCGTTCCCGACACGCCTGTGACCTTGACGAAGGCCGTTCCCGGCGGCGCCGTCGCGGACGCCGTGAGCGTCAGCGTGCTCGTAGTGGTCGTGGACACCGGGCTAAGCGATGCGGTAATCCCCGACGGCAGCACGCCCAGCGTGAGACTGACGCTCGATGTGAATCCATTCAAAGCGCCGACGGAAACGACGGTCGTTCCCGATCCGCCCTGAGAAACAGTCGCGGCGGGCGCCGTCAATCGGAAGTTCGCGGTGGTTCCGCCCGCAAGGTCGGCCACTAAGTTCGCCACGATCGGCGTGCCCCAGCCGGTCGCCAGGTCGAATCCGGTAACCGCACTGTACGAAGCCGAGCCGTTGCCGTTGTTACCGACCGTGATGTCGTGGAAGTCGTTCGCGTAATTCGTCCCCGTTCCAATGGTGTAGAGCGCGGGGTTCATGAAACCGATCGCCCCCAGACCGTTCGCCGTACGCTGCTGATTGACCAGCGCCGCGATGCCGGCCCAGATAGGCGCCGCGCCGCTCGTTCCACCGATGCCGCCCCATGCGCCGTTGTTGTAAAACGAGAACGGGGAGTAAGGATCGGCGACAGCCGAGACATCCGGACCGTTGCGCATCGTCGTTGAGCCGCCGTTCGACGACATGCTGACGGGCTTCTGATACGATGGGATCGACCAGAGCGTGCTCACGCCGCCACCACTGCCGCCCCACGCCGGCTCGGTGAGCCAGGAGCCGTCCGAGTTTGTGTTCAGGTGTGTGCCGCCGACGCTCGTGACATAAGGATCGTCTTCAGGATGCGCGCCGCCGGACCACGCGCCGCCGTCGCCGCTTGCGACAAAGAACGACTGGCCCTGCACGCCCATCTGTTTGTAGACCTGATCCTCCGCCTGATCCGTGCCGTCGCCCCATCCGAGCGAGCAACTGACGACCTTGGCCCGGTTCTCCGTCGCGATCTTATTGGCGATCCCCAGGCCCGAGCCGCCAATATAGACGATCTCCTTCGTCGCGCTGGGTGCGATCGCGATCTGCATCTCGATATCGAGCGTCGTTTCGCCCGATTGTCCCTGGTTCGCCGCCGTTTTTCCGTCGAAGTAGACATTCTCCAGCGGCATATTCGGCAGGCTATAATAAGTCTCGTAGGTCGTGATATCGCTGACCAGATAGCCCGTGTTCTGGAACACGCCCATCGTCACGCCCGCGCCGGTCATCGTGCTGGGAATATCATAAGCCTTTCGGAAATCCCCAGGAGAAAACCCCTGATTTCCCGTCGATGCCTGTGGGGCGACTTTCGTCTTTCCCGCAGCCATCGAGACGGAGAGAACGGGACTGCCGACAGGTTTGCGCAGCAATTCGGAGCCGACCGGCAGATGATGCAGCGGGTTTGCATTGTCGAGGCCGCCGACGCAGAGCAGGTCCACCGGACATTCGGCGTCCACCGAAGGCGGCCGGTCAGGCCCATGGAACTGACTGCCGTCCTGCCGCCGGTAAACGACCTCGGTCACATGGAACGCCTGTTCCGCCGCTTCGGATGTCGTGGTAACGCTGAGCAGCATCCGATTGGGCGACGTTTCCGCCACGGTCATCCCATGCGACTGGGCGTACTGGATGAGGCTCTGATAATCGGCGTCCGTCGGGCCGAACTGCGCGGCAAACTCCGCGCTCGTCAGATAGCGGCCATAGCGAGGACTGGCGGGATCGTAAAGATCCTTCAGGAGCTTGTCCATCTGCGGCTGATTGCGCAGCGGCAGGGCGAGGTTGAGCCGCAGCGGCGTCGAAGGCGCGAGCCGAGCCGACGCCAGCGCGCTGCTCGCCGCAGCGGCAATGTGGCCATTGGCCTGACCCAGCAGCGCACGCTGAGCCGAAGCGGGGGTTGTGATCAGGACGGCCACAGCGGCCGCCAAACCGAATTTCCACGGGACTGATGCGATCATTGTCTACTCCTCTTCGTGAGCTGTCTTGCAACGATAGCGAGAAAACCGTCTTAACATGTCCTCCGCACACCCCTTATACAGGTGGTCCATCTAATCTGCGTCATAAAATCCTCAAACAATTGACAGGAGAAACAATTACGGCGCCAAAGATCGTCTCGCCTCATGAGAATTTCGAAGCATCTCTCAAAATCCATCTCACAAACCCTCGCCTTGCCTCTCAATCTTTGGTACACTCAAAGCACGAATGCATAGACGTGGTTTAAGGAGTTTTGCAATGTCACACCAGATTACGATCTACGATGAAACCCTCTCCGGCGAGCGCACCCCCTCGCTGAGCCTCGATCTTCTGTCTGCAACCATCACCCTGCGCGAGCTGATCCGCCGCCGCGTGTATGAAGAGGTTCAGGACTATAACGCCTCCACCCCCGAATACTTCCGTGGCTTCGTGCAGCCCACCGACGCCGAGCGCGTTCTGAACGGTTACCGCCTCAAAGAACGCAAGCATATCGACTGGGAGGCGCAGTACGACCGCGCCATCCAATCGTTCCTCAGCAACGGTTTCTTCGTTCTGGTCGATGACCGACAGATCGAGGAGTTGGATACGGAGATCGAGCTGAAGATCAAGACCCAGATCAGCTTCGTCAAACTCGTACCGCTCGTGGGCGGATAGGAAGGCAAAGCCATGGACCTCTGGAATACGATCAAACAGTATGTCTCGGATACTCAAGGAAGCGATACACTCGTGCGCGAGGTCCCGCAATTCGCGGAAGCGCGGCGTGAAGTCGAGAGTTATCTTGACGCCGCCCGGCGCCGTTCCCTGTGGAATATCAAGCCCAAGGACCTGGAGGCAGGCGAGTCGATTCTCAAGGCCGGGCCTTCGTTTCAAATCGCCGCGCTGCTGGCCGCGCTCAGTATTTCCAAAGCGGCGCGCCACGGCGCCGACTACCAAACAATTTTTCGTTTGAAGAATCTGATCGGCGTCCTTCTGCGAAAGTCGCTTCCATATTCGGATAAAGACGTGGAGCGGCTTGTTCGATTGGGCCTGGAAGCCGAGGAAAGCTCCAAAGCCCCCCTCCTTCGCATCTTGGAGGACCGCGTCAAGGCGGGCGTTCCGCTTTCGGACCCCGTTCGCGCGGCGCTGGAAACCTGGCGAGCCGACTTGGAGCCGGGTGAAAGCGGCGTCAACGCTGTGCGGCTTCAAATCCAGATCGGCGACCTGCTTGCCGGAACAAACCGCGCGCCATTGCTGGAGGGCGAGCCGTGGGGCGACGGCGTTCGGGCCGATCTTGCGTCCATGCCTCCCCACGAAAACGCCCATTGGAGCGCGCTGCTTTTGCACGCGATGACGTCCGAGGCCGCCAAACCATCCACGAAGTGGCTCAAACAAGCGAAACCACTGCTGGGCGCCATAGGACAGGAAGCCTTTATCGCGCGTCTCACAACTTGGTCCACACTGTTCCGCGCAAACCATTATCCTGAGAACGCTCTTGAAGATGGCTACGAACGTTACATGGAATGGATGCGCCTTTCGGCCCTGGTGGGCCACAACTATTCGGCATTAAAGGGCATGGTGTGGTGCTGCCGGCTGATCGATCACGACGCCATGGCTCCGCTGCTGGGCGACCTTGCCGACCACGCGCTGCGCAAAATCCCCGGGCATGGTCCGAAGTCGGCGAAAGTCGGCAACGCCTGCATTCTCACGCTCGGCGCAATGTCTGGAATGGCGCCGGTGGCGCAGCTGAGCCGGCTGAAACGCAAGGTCAAGTATGTCGCGTCGCAGGGCATGATCGAAACAGCGCTGGCGGAGGCCGCCCAACGCGCCGGTCTGCCCGCCGAAGATTTGGAAGAGCTGGCGACGCCGACATTTGGATTGGACACCGACGGGCGGCGACGCGAGGAGTTGGGCGAGTACTTCGCCGATCTCCTCCTCAAGCCCTCCGGTCATACCGATCTGATCTGGAGCGATAAGAACGGCAAGGCGCTCAAGTCCGTTCCGGCCGACGTGAAAAAGAACCATGCCGAAACGCTCAAGGAACTGAAACAGACCTTTGCCGAGATGACGAAGATGCTTCCCACGCTACGCGATCGTTTGGAGGGATTGCTGCTCACGGAGCGCGCCTGGACGATTGCCGACTGGCGCGACCGTTATCTCGATCATCCGGTGATGGGCGCGCTGGCGCGGCGATTGATTTGGAGTTTTACGGACGAGGAACGAACGGTGCTGGGGATTTGGCGCGACGGTGCGATGGTCGATGAAACGGGCCATGCGCTCCCATCATTGTCCGAAAGCACGAAGGTTCAGCTCTGGCATCCTCTCTCCGCCAACCCAGAAACGGTGCTCGCCTGGCGACGATGGCTGGAGGCGAAGGAACTACAGCAGCCGTTCAAGCAGGCGCATCGCGAGATTTACATTCTGACCGACGCCGAAGTCGCGACGGCGACATATTCCAACCGGTTCGCCGCGCATATCATTCGGCAGCACCAGTTCCAGGCGCTCTGCCGCGAGCGCGGCTGGCGATACCAATTACAGGGTGGGTTCGATGGCCACAATACGCCGACATTGAACCTGCCCCAGCATGGTCTTCGCGCCGAGTTCTGGGTGGAGGGAGGCGACGGTCACGCCATGTCCGCCTCATACATCGATCTTTACGTCTCCACTGATCAGGTCCGCTTTTACAACGATCGCGGCGCCCTGCTGCCGCTCGCCGATGTTCCGCCGCTTTTGTTCAGCGAAATCATGCGCGATGTCGATCTCTTTGTCGGCGTGTGCAGTCTCGGCAACGATCCCAACTGGCAGAACAACGGGGAGCTTCGGGCCTACTGGAACGACTACTCCTTTGGCGACCTGACCGCCCCCGCCCAAACCCGCCGCGATGTTCTGAGCCGTCTGATCCCACGCCTCAAGATCGCCGCCCAATGCACGCTCGACGGCAAATTCTTACATATCCGAGGCTCACTGCGCACGTACAAGATCCATCTCGGCAGCGGAAATATTTTGATGGAGCCAAACGACCAGTATCTCTGCATCGTCCCCGACCGAAAGAAGGACGCCAAGGCCGACGCCTCCCACGTTTTCCTCCCATTTGAGGGCGACCAGACACTGGCCGTCATCCTCAGCAAAGCGTTCCTGCTGGCGGAGGACGGGAAGATCAAGGATGCGACGATCCTGAGGCAGATACGAAGTTAGCGCTAACCGCTGTGAGACATTTGCGTTTCGAACCACGAAAAGAGCCGGCGGTTAGAAACCGCGCCTGCAAGAGCGCGGAAGTCCCCCTGCGGGGACTACAAAATCCTTGACGATACCATTTAATATATGCCCTCACATAAGGCGGTATCGAATTCGAATATGTAACCCACGAAGGTGGGTTTCCGCGCTCTTGCAGGCGCGGTTTCTAACCGCCGGCTCTTTTCGTGGTTCGTTACGCTCTGTTACGACATTACGCAATCATCTTCTATATTCCCAGCCCCTTCTCCCCCACCAGCACCATATTCGTCACCGGCCACGCCAGTGGCTTTCCATCGATATCCACAAGGCCGACGTGCCCCTCAAAGATATGCTCCACGCGCCAGTCATTGACATAGGCGTGCGACGCTGGGTGCAGCGTAAAGCCGGCGTCTTTCAATTCACGCTCCCAGTCGGCGAACGACCAGAATCCGAACTCTTCGTGCATCTCCGACGCCCAGTTGTCCGTATACTCCATCTTCGTGATGAACTCCATCGCGTCGCGCAGGGGCAGCGTGAATTGGGGCGCATCGCCGTCAGCGGCGCCTTGCGGCGCGTGCTGGATGGGGCGCGGTGAGTAGTCGTGCTGGAATTTGAGGAAACGACTGTAGGTAGAGAGTTCGCTGGAGGGCGTGGTCAGATAATCGCCCGTGGTGAGGCCGTCGGCGGCGCTGCACCAGAGCTGAACGGGTGTGTCGGCGGCGTGCGGGCCGACGACGTCCCGGATCACGAGGCGGCCGCCGCGACGGAGCTGTTTGTGCTTGTCCCGCAGGTAGCTGCGGACACTTTCGGCGCGGTGGCCATAGCTCCAAAGTTCGTGCAGCGTGGAGTTGCAGATCACGGTGTCGCTGGTGTTGGCCTGGGATTCGGTGACGGGCGTTGTGAGGTTCTGCTGTTTGAAAAATACGAAGGCGTTGCCGAACGCGCCGGCGCGCTTCCACTCGTAGGCGCGGGCGAGCATCTCGGCCGAAAGATCAATGCCGATGATGTCGCTGTCCGGGTAGTCGCGGACGATCCGGCTGATCAGGGCGCCATCGGCGCACCCCTCGTCCACGATCTTGCCGGGGATGATATAGTCTTTGATCGCCTGATACTTCAGATCGATCACCTCCGCCATCGTCGAGGCGTAGGTGTTGTAATCGCGCGTCGCGGTCAGGTCGCCATCTTCGGTCAAGATAGGGTCGTTGTAAAGACGCACGATCCTGGCGCCCGCCTCGGGCAAATCTGAAAACACGGTGCGGGCGCTCGCGCTCAGCCCCAGCGCCTCTAATCCAATCTCGCCGGTCCCGATCTGGCGCACCAGATCCGTAGGCACGTCATGCACATAGCGCTGGGCGGCCATGTCGTATTCGGCGGGCAACACGGCGTATCCGAGCGCCCGGGAAGCAGCAATCACCGGCGGCGTTGACGACAGCACGATGGTGTTCTCCGACGACAATTCCAAAGCGGCGACGGTCTGCTCCGCGATCTCCTTGAGCATCAGCGCCATAAACTTATCCGTCGGCTGATAGTGCGGGATGCCGACGATATGAAAATTGGCGCCGTACTTGCGCTTCCACTGACGCGCAAACTCATAGATCACGATCGAGCGCAGCTCGAACGGCAGCGGGTTATAACGACTGTTGCTCTTGTTGCTCGAAGTGACGGCAAACACCAGATCCGTCACGCGCCCCGCCGGCGCCGCGCCGAGAAGATCGGGCAGGCCAGCGATCTCCTGTCCGAGAATTCTGTCCAAATACTCTTCCTGGAACTGCGTCGTCACAATATGGCGGCCGGGGAATAAGAGGTACATAAAGATGTCTCCAAAAGCGGGCTGATATGACAGGTGAGAACAAGACTGCCTTTGGAAACTTTACCCGATAATCGCGCGCTGTAGAGTATGCCCTAGCAGTCCACCTCACACCAGGAGACCATATGAAAACAACTTTCGCGGCCATTCTCGCCGTTTGCGCCCTGTCCACATCCGTGTTCGCCGCCGCGCCGAAGGCGCCGGTCACCCATAAGATGACGGCCAAGGTGATGACCTGCCCGGCCTGCAAAATGCCGATGCCGATGAAAAAGACCGCCATGTATTCGGTTCCGGTCAAGGTCGGCAAGAACACCTACTATTGCTGTGCGGGATGCCCCGCCGGCAAAAAGGCGGCCGCCGCCGCGATGACCCCGAAAATGGGCAAAAAGCACGCAATGTAAGACAGGACGCGGGGCCGGCGCTCTGCATTGCCGGCTCCGCGAACGGCTGCCGATGGGAGGTATACTACTCGGGTCGCCAACGACGCGAACCAGAATTTCCACTCAGAGGAGAGCCAGCATGACAGACGAACTGACGCCACGTTACCCCGGACCGGTGTCCGCCGCGATGCTGGAGGAACTCCCCAAATACGTCATCGCCGATCCCTACCCCTTTGTTCTCGATCTGCCCAATTGCGAAGGAATGTATCTTGCCACCGTGGACGGCCAGCGGCTCTTCGACTGGGCCGGATACTTCGGCTCGAAGCTCATCGGACACAACCACCCGCGTCTCTACGAACAAGAGTATGTGACGCGGCTCGTCTGCGCCGCGAACAACAAGGTCGCCAACCCCGACTTTCTCACCCCCGAGTGCCTCGAATACTACCGTCTGCTGCACCGGATCGCCCCGGAGTCCATGCGCAACCCGCGCCTGGAAGTCTACGCCGTGAACTCCGGCGCCGAAGCCGTCGAGAATATGATGAAGTATCTGGTCGCGCGCTTCAACGCCAAGCGGCGGGCGAAAGGCGCGGAGATCACTGGCAAACGGTTCTTGTACTTCGACAACGCCTTTCATGGCCGGACGGTGTTCGCGCTCGGCGTCACGCAGACGGTGAACCCCGTCGCCACCAAAGATTTCCATGGCCTCACCACCGGAGGCAACATCCAGATCCCCTTCCCGGCGATCAATACATCCGAGCCCGATGAATGGAATGAGGACAAGCAAAAGCGTTCGCTGGAGATGATCGAGACGGTGCTGGAGCAGATGGCGCACGAGATCGTCGGCATCATCGTCGAGCCGATCCAGGGCGCAGGCGGGCACCGAGTCGCGACCAAAGAGTTCTTCCAGGAGCTGTCGCGCCTCGCGCACAAGCACGATGTCTATCTCGCCTTCGATGAAGTCCAGACCAGCCTCGGACCGACCGGCAAGATCTTCGCGATCGACAACTTCGATCTGCCCTACCCGCCCATGTCGGTCGCGGTCGGCAAGAAGTTCGGCTGCGGCGCGGTCTATATGTACGAGCCGCTGGAAGATCTCGGCGTGCTGGACTCCACCTGGGGCGGCGCCCTCGCCGACATGGTTCGTGTGGTTCAGGAAGTGAAGATCGTGGAGGAAGAAGGCCTGATCGAGGCCGCCAACGCCAAAGGCGAACGCCTCGCCGCCGGTCTGCGCCGCCTTGCCGAGCAGCCGTCACCGATCTACAACGTTCGAGGCATGGGCCTGTACCAAGGCTTCTCGCTGCGCTCGCCCGAAGCGAAGGGGCGGCTGATCGAACGCGCCCTCGAAAAGCACGACTTACTGCTGCTCGGCGCGGGACGGCGTTCGATCCGCACGCGGCCGTGCTTGTCGGTGACAAATGAGGAGATCGACAAGTTCCTGGAGCTGCTAGAGGATTTGCTGGGGGAGATTTGAGGAAGGCCCTATGCCCCCGGCGCTTTAGCGCGCTTCCCCCTTTTTCCCAACAAGCTGCTACGCAGGGTAAAAGGGGCGCTCATAACTATAGTCCTTGCACGCTCGACAAGTAGGTATGAAGAAGTTTGGCTTTGGCTATAAATTCCTCACGGCTCTGTGACGATTGAATGGAACTCAATGATTAGCACCCCTTTTACCCTGCG